>DASUPZ010000001.1:0-6846 GCA_036280855.1 Pyrinomonadaceae bacterium
TCTCAAAAAATTCATCTGAACTTCTGACCACAGTTGCCGGTGAAGGCCGAAACCTGGTCGAGCGTGGCGCGCAGGTTTTGCTGACTTTCGGTCGTTTGAAACAAGGCGTAACGTTGACACAAGCGCAAGCGGATCTCACCAACGTCGCGGGTAATCTCGAGCAACAGTATCCACAGTACTGGCGCAACACTATCGTTTACCCCGTGCCGGCAGGTGAGGAGCTTGTCGGCGCGGAAGTCCGTCGCGGATTGTGGGTCTTGCTCGGCGCTGTGATTTTCCTTTTGCTCATCGCTTGCACCAACGTCTCCAACCTGTTGCTGGTGAGGGCGAGCGTACGGCAAAGAGAGTTGGCGTTGCGCGTGGCGCTGGGTGCGGGAACGTGGCGCATCCTGCGGCAATGGCTGACTGAGAGTTTGTTACTCGCTTTGCTCGCAGCGGGAATGGGCGTGTTGCTGGCTGCATGGGGACTGAAACTAATCAAGGTCTATGGTGCGGGAGAATTGCCTCGACTCGAGGAAGTGCAGATCGATCTGCCCGTGCTGATCTTTACCGTAGTTGTTTCGATTTTGACTGCGCTTGTCTTCAGCCTGCTGCCTGCATTGAAAGCCGCGCGCCCGGACATCAATGAAGTGTTGAAAGCGGGCGCGAAAACCGCCACGAGCAGTGGTTCGTCACAATTGTGGCGTGATTCCCTTGTGGTAGCGGAAGTCGCGTTAGGGCTCGTGCTGCTCGTCGGTGCGGGGTTGATGATGCGCAGCTTCGCTTCATTGACGAACGTGCATCCCGGGTTTGATCCCAACAACGTTATGACAGCTCGAATCACTCTGAGTGGTCCTGCTTACGAAGACACAGATGCACGCCGGCGTTACGTTAGCCAGACACTCGAGCGACTCAATGCTTTGCCCGGCGTCGAGAGCGCTGCACTGGTCGCGCCGATGCCTTTCAGCGGCGCGGAGATCGGTGGCGACTTTAGATTCGAAGGGCGCCCGGAACCTGAGCCGGGACAAGAGCCAGGGACCAATATCCGCAACGTCACATCGGAATACTTTCAGACTCTCAGAATTCCTTTGCTGAAGGGTCGTTATTTCAACGAGCATGATCAGCGGAATGACGTGGGCGCTGCGATCGTAAACGAGACGTTTGTGAAGCGTCATTTCGTTAACGAGGATCCTATCGGTAAACGCATCAGGGAACTCGGTGTAAATCAGAACGAAGGCGATCCGAAACTATATGAGATCGTTGGCGTCGTCGGCGACGTGCATCACAATAGCTTGATAAGAGATGCGACGCCCGAGCTCTACCTGCCACATCAGCAGAACCCCTGGACGTGGGGCAATTTCCTTGTACGCACTACAAACGATCCGGCAGCTCTCACGCGCAGCTTCACAGAGGCCGTTCGCTTGACGGATAAGGGCGTGCCTGTGACGCGGGTCAGGCCTCTGACTGAGGCGATTTCAGACACGATTTCGCAATCGCGGTTTTACGCGTTGCTGTTTGGATTGTTTGGAGCGACCGGATTGTTGCTGACCCTGACGGGCATCTACAGCGTGATCTCCTACACAGTCTCACATCACACGCGCGAGATCGGGATCAGAATGGCACTCGGCGCACAAGGCACCGACGTGTTGAAGTTGATCGTCGGAAAAGGTTTGCTACTGACGGTGATCGGAATCGGCCTGGGTCTGCTTGGTGCGTTTGGTGTTACGCGCGTGATGCAAACGTTGCTGTTCGGCGTAACTGCGACTGACTGGGTGACGTTCACGAGCGTGCCAGTGTTGTTAGCGTTCGTCGGTCTGCTTGCTGCTGCCATTCCTGCGCACCGCGCGACCAAAGTCGATCCGCTGGTAGCACTACGGTACGAATGACAGGATTAAATCCTATCAGTTGATCTTGGGAAAGGTTTTGATCTGATCGGGGATCTTCGTGACGGGAAACACGGAGGCGGTCTCGTTGCCCGCGGAGATTTTGACAGTCAGAGAACCCGCAGCCGATCGTGTTCGCTCCGGCAATGTCTTCTCGTCCAGCAACAGTATGTGCTCGCCCGGCGGGAGGTCGCCGATCATGAAATAACCGTTCCCATCCGTTAACGTGTCGCGTCCACTTCCCGTCACGACGCGCACGTCAGCTAACGGCTGTTCCGCATCGTCAATGCGCCCGTTTTCGTTGACGTCGAGCCATACCACTCCGCTAACACGACCCGTACGAACTACACGAAAATCCACCAACACATCACGGTTGTCGAGCGTGATCTGTTGCTGAGTGTTATCAAGCAACGTCAGATCCGCCCGCACCGATAACAGATCTAAATAGACAGAGTGCTCACCGCGCGCAACCGTTTCGATCCGGAAGTTGCCGCTCGCATCCGACACCGCATAACGGCTCCCATCCACGCGAACTCTCGCATTCGCCTGCGGCTGATCGATACCCGGATCAAACCGCCCGTTCAGATTAACGTCCTGGTAAACTTTGCCCGATACTGTCCGGTAGGAATTTATCTCCGCGAGTGGTCCATTGATCGCGCGCTCGGCCCGCCGCGACGAGAAAAACAGACCGTGCAACGTGAGTAATGCTGTCGTACCAGTTTGCGTGCGTAGATAACTGAATTGCAGCGAGTTGCTCCGCGGCAGTTTCATCGAGGCTGTCAGATGCTGCGAAAGACGAAATGGCTCAGTGTTGCTCGTGGTGTAACCCAGCCCGCCACTGAAGCTGAGACGATTGCGAAACACGTTCGACACTTGCCACGTCGCGATGCCGCTGTAAAGACTGCGACTCGCCACCGACTGGCTCACCTCGAAACTGTTTGATTCGTTGATGCGGAAGTTTCCACCAGCTTGCAGGTTGAGGCTCGTCGCCCCAAACGACTTAACACGCGCTGCGTTGACGAACATGTACCAGCGGTCGAATTTTTTCGTCGCCGTGATTAACGTAAATCCGGACTTTCTCAACTGCGTCGTGCTGGTCTGCGTGTGAGAGATGAAAATTGCGGGCCATGTCTCCTTCGGCGCAAGATTGACCGTCGCAGTGAGGTAGCGACTAAACTGTCCCGCCCTTCCGGGTATCGTCGCCGTGCTGCCGCTGAGTGTTGACGTGATCCATCGTGCCGGTTGCCAGCTAACGCTCGCGGCAACGAGGTTGTTCGGCGCGTGCAGTCCATTCTGCGGACTCAAAAACCTCGGCCCAACATACGCATACCTTCCCTGCAATACTACTTCTTCCGTAAGTCGATACGACCCCGTAAAATTCACAGCCAAATCGTTCTTTTTATCCGTGTCGTCCGCGTTCCCGAACTGACCTACTGCAACATCGGCCTGAAACCGATTGAGACCCGACGTGTAATTGAACGCACCCGCCAGCATATTTCCTTTCCTTCTCGGACCGCCGAAGTGCATCACTCCACCCGATAGCGTGAAGTCTGATTGACGCGGCGGCTGGGCGGCAGTCGTAACCATCGCTCCAAAGATTCGCGTGTCATACCGGATCGGAAGTAACGACGTTTGCGGTTCAAGCGCCGGATCGCGAGGCAGTGTCAATCCGGAAGTTGTTTGCCCGCCAAAGAAATCCAGTCGCACACGATGCAAAGGTAATTGGACCATCCCGCCGCGTACGCCTGCGATCATGAATTCCACGTCGGTGCCGGTCCCAAATTCCCCGGCAACGAAGCTCTGCCCGTTCGTGCGATCAAACCTGACATGTCCGCCGTGCAGATTAGGACGCGGGGCATGGCGCGTAGCGCCGATCGTCGAGTTTGCGAGAAAACTCATCCTTGCGTCGCCGACGCGGCCAGTGCCACGCAGGACGAGGGTGTGGTCGCCTACCGAAGCGTAGCTACTGAAGTTGTAGTCGTACTCGAGCTGAAAGATCTCCCACGGCCCTCGCTTCGCTCCGGAACGAATCGTTTCAACCGCTACACCTTTACGACTGATAACGATCGCATTGTTTTCGTCGCGCCTGACGATGACGTCCAGAAGTGCGGCAACGATCTCGGCGGGTAACATCAGTTCGCTGGCCGACGGAGGGAAGATCAGATCGGCAGTGCCGGAAACCGTGAGCACAACCGCGCCGTTCTCGCGCACTTCGTTCAACTGGGCATTGAACACGGCGACCGTGCCATTCTGGCGACGAACAGTTACACTGCGCGTTGCCGAATCAGAACTGAGTGTATGGCCGAGTGCCTGGGCAATTGCCGCGACGGGAAGAAACAGCCGTCCGCCGCGTAATTGGGCAGCGCTGTTTGGTCCGACGAGGGCGCGTTCGTTAACGATGATTACCGAACTCTCCTGTGCGCCGGTATTCGCGGCCAGCACACTGGAAGCGCCGAAGGATTGAATGTGTTCTAAACCTAAAATGCCGCAAAGAAGCACAAAAAGCACAAATAAATTGTGCCAGCGCGTTCGTCCTTTTTTTGCCATCGTGTGGCTTTTCATTGTGGTGTTTTTTGTGCCCGGTAGCGTTAAGGCCCAAACGGGCTCCGTGACACTGGTTGGCGCTGTTAGCGAGACTGTCGCTCTATCGGTCTCTCCGCATACGATCCGCGACGATGTCGACGTGAATGTCGCGAGCAGTGGCGGCGCGGTTCGAATGACATTGTCCGGCAGGGACGCCAAATCCGCGGTCATCCGTGTACCTTTGATCGTCCGTTCAAATACCAACTTCAGGATCTCGGGGATCTTCGAATCAAACACCGTCCAGCTGGCTCAGTTCTCGGTGATAGACGTGCGGGCTACGGGCAGGCTGGTTTCACCGGAGGCAATTAACAATCTCGAAATACCACCGCGGTTTGACCGGCGAGGGTTAAAGAAGAACGATTCTCCAGACGACTTCTCCAATCCTTTCTTTGTGTTGAGTGGACCACGTGTTTCACTCGGCGGCACTCTCGAATCTCCAAACAACGCACTGCAAATAACCTTACTCATCCGCTTGCAATCCGAGTCAGTTGGGGCTTGGCTGGCCCACCTGACGTTCTTTCACGACTAACGGAGTTATTCCTTCCGTTGGTTGCTTGCCATCCTGAAAGTCGACTCGATACATCACGTTATAAGTGCCCGGCGCGAGACGCTTCTCGACAACAACCGGCTCCACGAGTTCAGCGCCTCCCAGCAACGGCAACGATTCTTTCTGCGGCAACTCAGCAACTGAAACACCACTCGCGTCCGTTATCTTCAATGAAGTAAGCGGGCGAACAACGCTGTTGCCGTCGTTCTTGAGGAGCGGAGTGACAGTTACCTGGTTCTCATCTGCTTCTGCGCGGAGACCCTCGAGCGATCCCTGGCGACGCAATTGCGGCACTTTGATATAGAACACCGCACCCATGCGATACCGGATCACGACCTGACGACGATTCTCGTTGAGCTTCAGACTGTCAGGACGTTGTTCCACGATCAGCGCTGTCAGGTGATCACCCGGCGTAGCATCTTTCGGTACTGAAATCGTGACTCTAATCGCATGAACATTGCCGGGTACCACCATCGTTTCCGCCGGACTGTGGATCAGCCACGAACTTGCGGAGTTTGGCAAGGTGTTGGCTTTCTCAAACCTGACCTGGCCGTTGCGATCGATGGTCCAGTCGTTCAAACTCGCGACAATGCGCACCGGTTGTGAGTTGTCAGTGCCGGCGTGATAGTCGAGGTTCACGACGACAGTTGTTTCCGAACCGGGCTGCATTTCGAGTTCAAAGCGCGCGGGAGCGAGGGAGATGCCGGTCGGTTTAGGCGTAGGCTCGGGAGTTTGCGCGCTCACGCAAACCAGCAGCATAAAGAAACAGACCAGAATGGTTATGAATCGGATGATAGGCATGCGATCGAAAACCCTTTCAGCAGGGAACGTTTGGACCAGGCGAGATACTGAAGATGAGAGTTGCTGATGAAACGCCGGACACAAAAAACTGCGGCGTCACGGTGAAGATGGCATCGAAAATCCAACCATCGCTTTGCTGGCGTTTGGAACTGTTGTTCTTTGAAAGTTCGGGCCCGCTGAGAACAACAGTGGAACCCGATAAACTGCCAAGCGACGACGGGTAAAAAACGCGGCCGTTACTTCCGACCGCGGCCGTCAACGCAGGATCATTGTTGAAGGGTGAGCGAATGAGATGGGCGCTCTGGTTGCAGGTCTGGCCGGCGCCGCCCAGCAACCTGGGGTTCTGTATACCAAAACCGATATCAGATAATTGCAGGGCTTCCGTATTTGCGTTCGTTACGCCACTCACCGAAACCGAAACCTGGTACGGTTGATTGCTCCGGAGCGCAATCGGAACGATCACCTTCACGATTGCATTCGGATTGAGCGGCGAAACTTCGCCAAAGTTTACAGTCACTACTAAGTCGTTCAACACACTCACACTGCCGGTTACAGATCCGTTCAGCGCGCCTGTGATCGTTGGTTGACCACCGCTGCTGATGTCCAGCGCCTGCGCGGACACGGTCTGAGCCGCAGTGAGAAGAATCAACAAACTGAGAAGGTGCCGTAGTCTCATTTTATGGAGCCGTCACGGTGAAGGTGACAGAGATAGTGGTGGTTCCGTTTTCGAAAAACTGAGGCTTGATCGCAAAGAACGCAGGCACGGTCAGACCGTTGGTATTGCTGCGCGGCACTGCGTTCATGATGAAAGCGCCGTTCAGCGCCGTGGTGGATGAAGTGAACGCGCCGAGGTTTGATCTCACTCCAGTGAATTCATAACGACCGCTCGTTGCATTGACGGAGCCATTTGCAGGCAAAGTCGGATCGCCGGAAGTGGCGTTTGTGTCTGTGCCTGTTAAATGGACGCCGGTTCCCGCGCGCGTGATCGTACCGAGGCCGAAGCCAACATCAGCAGCCTGAATTCTGTTGGTGGTCGTGCCGGAGCTGGTGACG
>DASUPZ010000002.1:0-4678 GCA_036280855.1 Pyrinomonadaceae bacterium
GTCCAGCTCGGCACCGCCAGCATCACGAGAATTGATAGCACTGCAACTTTCATTTCACCTCAGCTAACTTAATCTCGATGGCCCATTCTAACATCATCAAGAAGCAAACCGACGAGGTTTCATAACTAATCGGGATTCAAAGCCATCTTGTCAATCCTGCAAATCTTGTAAATCCTGTCCAGGCGAGAATTGGATATAATACTCGCCGCACGAACACCAGCCTCGGATTAAAGATAAGAAACGGATAAATACGGATGAATCTTTCACGTAGAAACTTCTTCTTGAATACTACGAAGGCAGCGGTTGCTGTCTCAGTGTTGCGATCTGTAACGCCCGCGTTTTCCCACCAGAGCGCAAAAGTGCAGCCAGTGTTCACGCGTCTCGATGAATACATCGCGAACCACATGCGTAAGACCGGTGCACCGGGAATGACGCTCGCCCTCGCAAATCGCGACGGCCTCATTCGAGCCTCGACTTACGGTTACGCTGACACAAAGGCCGGCCTTCGCGTCGTACCCGAAACGATGTTTCAGATCGGCTCGGTCTCGAAATCGTTCGTCGGGCTGGCCCTGCTTCAGTTGCGAGACGAAGGAAAACTCGACTTCAACAAACCCATCATCGAATATCTTCCGTGGCTCAAGCTCAACTCCAAATTCGACGCAATCACCACACATCACATCGCCAGTCATACCGGCGGACTTCCCGGTGCATCCCTGCTGCTCGATGCGTTACTAAGCGACATCGCAGTCGCCTACGCACCAGGCTCACGTTTTCTTTACTCAAACACCGGCTACAACATTCTCGGTTTCCTAATCGAAGCACTCGATAAACGACCGTTTGCAGAAGCGATGCGTGCCCGCATGCTCGCGCCCTTGGGAATGACAGCGAGCTCGCCGATCATCACCAACGATTTGCGCCGGTTGATGGCCGTCGGCTACGAACCACTCGTCGAAGGAAAACCGTTTCCACTTCGTGGTCCAATCGGTGAAGCGCAGTGGCTCGAAGTCGATATCGCGGCAGGCAGCATTGCTTCAACACCCGCGGACATGGCGAAGTACATTCGCATGCTCGCGAATCGCGGTGCGTTGCCAAATGGCCGGCTCGTCTCCGAAGACGGGTTCGCACTGTTTACCAAACCGGCGATCAATTCTCCGTATCGCGGCGAACCGGCGTCGTATGGTTATGGAATCTGGGTGAGCGACATCGCCGGTCACACGCGTTTGCGTCACACCGGCGGAATGGTTGCATTCAGTTCGTCGCTCGACGTCGATGTGACTTCAGGCGTCGGTGCATTTGCGTCCGTCAATGCAAACCTGCGCGGGTATCGGCCGGTTGCAGTGACGAAGTACGCCGTCGAACTCTTCAACGCATCACTCGACGGAAAGTCGCTTCCGGATCCGCCGCCACCTGCACCCGCTCCCGACGAAGTGAAGAATGCAGCCGACTACGCCGGCGTCTACACGTCGCCGTCAGGAAAGAAACTCGAGTTCTCAGCAGAAAACAACAAGCTCGTGCTCACGCACGCGAATCGCAAAATCGTGCTGGAGCGAGTCGGGACCGATCGCTTCATCGTGAAGCATCCGGATTTCGACACGTTTGTGCTCGCGTTTGCGCGTGAGAACCAGCAGGTCACGCAGGCTTTACACGGACCTGACTGGTACATGGGCGCCAGGTACAACGGTCCTAAAACTTTTGAGACGAAGAAGGAATGGGAAGGCTTTGCCGGGCACTACCAGAACGACAGTCCCTGGTACGGCGACACGCGTGTTGTACTGCGCAAGGGGCAGCTCTTCGTCGATGGCGTTCAGCCGCTTGTTCCGCGTGCAGATGGGAAGTTTGGGATCGGCGATCCTGACGGGCCTGACTGGGTGAGTTTCGAGTCGATCATCGATGGACGTGCGATGCGTTTGAACTACTCGGGCATCGTGTTCCGGCGCGTATTCACGCCCTAGATCCGCGTTTATCCGCGTAAATCCGCGGCTCACATCAGTAGCGACTCAACGCGGTGCGCATGCACCATCTCCTCACACGGCGACCATGCGAACACGGTGAACCGTCCATCCTGCGACGCCACTAACGCGAGCGCATCATCCTGATCGTTAACAAACTGCGCCGCCGAGAAATGTCTCGTGCCGCCGTGCTCTGTCGGATGGACCACGATCGGCAGGTTTCCGACGATTGGCTCAGTCACCACCCATTTATCGACCAGTGAACTGCCGTCAGGCAGGCGAATCTTCGCGCCGAACGCCAGCACTTCATACTGATCGTTGATAACGGTTGCGCCGTCCACGGCTGTCAGTCCGCCGATCATATCCACCGTTCGACGCAGCGCGTTTTCCCATTCCACGCGATCCTCTTCGGGCGGGTCCTGACGCAGAAGCGCGGAGAGGGCTGAATACTGCGGCGTCACCGAATAAACGATTGGCTGCACGATCGACTCACGCCAGCGTTCGCTTCCTGCCGGCACGACGAGTAAGGTGCCGCCGTGAGCCTGAGCACGCATGGACGCCGCGAGCTGGACGAGGATGTTCAACGAGTGCTGTGGTCCATTCGTGGCCGCTGCGGTGAAAGCGAGTAGCGATCTGAGCAGTGCCGGGCAGTCAGGCAAGCTCGTGCCTTTTTCGTCGATGACTTTGACTTGTTCGCCTTTCAACACTGCCACGTTTGCATATTTACCGAAGCCGTCGAGACGACGGTGCTTGACCACGAGGAGTCCAGGTTCGACGTCTTCAAGAACAAAACAGAAACTCGGAATCGATCGTGTCGTGCCCCAAACTTTGAGTTCGTTTCCTACTGTCCAAACTCCGATGTGAATCTCGGGACGTTCGACAGCGGGAGCGAGTTTTGTCAGAACAGCGGCGGTCAGGGGCAGCGGATGCTCGAATACCATCGGCTGTCCGGCCTGATGCGGAGGCAGATAGGCAAGTGAGATCTTCGGAAAGCGTCCTTCTTCAGGGCGAAAGCTGGCCCAGAAAGTCGCGTTGATGATCGCCGCGATTGCACCTGCTTCAGGGAGGGGTGCAACGCCGTCTTCACCACGGCGCTGCGCTTCATAGATGTGGCGCGCGAAGTGTGCTTCGATAACTGGTGCTACGGTGCTGGCCGCTTGATACGTTGGGTTATAACTCATGAATCTATTTGCCGGTGAAAAGTGTGTGCTCGTCGACGAAGCAAAGACCGTTGCCCCATGGATCGTGTGCGTAGAATGATCGTTCGCCCCAGGGACGCGTAGCGAGGTCGCCGGCACTGTCGCCGTGCACGTCTTCAGTTGAGAGACATTGCAGCTCGCGCGCGCGTTCGTAGCATGCCTCGATATCGCTTACCGCGAAGTAAATGTAATCAGGCAACGGCTTTGGCTGCAGCCCGGGAATGTTTTCGCCGTTGACGTCGACGAGCGCGAGAATAACTGGACCACAGTCGATATAATGCCGCGAAGCGCCGTGGATCCGCCGGCCCCGGTCGCCCAGCAGCTTTCCATAAAACTCTTCGGCCCGGTCCAGATTGTCGACTTGCAGAATGATCCGGTAGAGTGTTGGCGCCATTTCTGGTTCCTTTCGCTTTTAGTTTACTCAGGAGACAAGTATGTTCAAAGCAGCTTTGAGCTTCTTTGTTTTGCTAGCGACCGCGCTGCTGATTTCTTCGCCCGGCGCGGCCACTCAAACTCGTTTACCTGAACACATTGTGCATCGCGAGAGCGGCATCACGCTCGTGCTGGTTCCCGCGGGACGTTTTCAAATGGGCTCGCCTGCGAGTGAACCGGGACGCAGTCAAAACGAAAAGCAGCACTCGCGCGTGATCAAGGAGCCATTTTATATAGGCGAAACTGAAGTCACGGTCGAACAGTTTCGACGATTTGTAAACGCAACGAATTACGTGACTGACGCCGAACGCGGCACGGAAGAAGGCGGGCACACGAAAGGCGCTTTCGCCTCTCTTCCTGCGGGCGACAGGGGATGGAACGAACAATCGAGCTGGAAAAATCCTTTTCCGAATCTTTCTGATTACAAGTTGCGTGACGATCATTCGGTGGTCCAGGTCAGTTGGAACGATGCGCGACGTTTCGTCGAGCACTTCGGTTTGCAGTTACCGACCGAGGCGCAGTGGGAATATGCTGCGAGGGCGGGCACGACGACCGCTTACCTCTGGGGCGACACTGAAGCAGGTGGCCGCGGTTACGGCAACGTCAACGATGCTTCCGCGGCGAAACGATTTTGTAACTGGAACCGTGCTTTCCCGTTTGACGACGGCATCGAGCTCATTGCGCCCGTGCGAAGTTTCAAAACAAACCCGTGGAAGCTGCACGACATGACCGGCAACGTCGCCGAGTGGTGTGAAGACGCCTTTTATCGCGACTATCCGGCGGATGGTGCGGATGAAACGGCAGTTGCAAACGGTCCGGCGCGCGTGATGCGTGGCGGTTCGTGGCTCGACCCACCGGATCTCTATCGCCTCGCTAAACGTTTCGGATTTGCGCCGCAAGGTCGTCGCGACTTCATCGGGTTTCGTGTGGTGATGAAAGTTAAGCGTTGAAGTGGGTTTGCCCGAAAAGTGCCTTTGACCTGTCTGGTTGCGGCTATGCCGCCGGATGTGCGGCGAGGCTATGCCTCGCCGTTCAGCTCTAAATTGCGTATGGGTTGCGCCCAGGGGCCTAGCCCCCACCGCTGAAGTGAACTCCAGC
>DASUPZ010000003.1:0-4045 GCA_036280855.1 Pyrinomonadaceae bacterium
ATCTTTTAGACCTCGTTCATAAGCAACTGCCAGCACAGCGCCCAGACGTTTCAGATCGACGTCTTTGGCGTGGACTTCATGGTGCGAAGGCATGCGCAGGTGACGTGCTTCGTTCAGAGTCTTTTCCGGGCGTTCGTTTGCGATTTCGACCAAGGCGGATTGTGCGGGACGGGCTTTGCTGTCGACGAGGTTCATAATCGTGCCCTGGTTTTCGCCGAAGATCGCTGTGTGCGGTTCTGCCACGAAGTCTTGAACGGAAGCTGAGTGCCAGTGATATCGACGGGCCAGTCCATTCTGTTCGTTCAGTCCTTGTTGGACCACGGCCCATTCGCCTTGCGACGTGAGCACAAAGCTGTGGAGATAGATCTGAAAACTGTCGGCGATGGCGTTGTTGTCGACGCGTGCAGTCAACCTGCTGGTGCGCACGAGGGCTTCACCGTCGAAGCCGCGCTTGTCTGCGAGTGTTCGAAGTTCGTTTGGTGTGTTTCGAGAAAACCTGCCGCGTCCGCCGCAGACGTAGATACCGAGTTCATTCGCACGCGGAGCGAGTCCGCGTTTCAATGCGCCCATGACGGAAGTGGTGATGCCTGAGGAGTGCCAATCCATTCCCATGACGGCGCCGAACGCCTGGAACCAGAATGGGTCGCTGAGTCGTGAGAGAAATGCTGAAGTGCCGTAGTCGCGAACGATGGTTTCGGTGATGGCGGTGCCGAGCTTCGTCATTCGCTCGGCGAGCCACGCTGGCACGCGCCCGCCGTGAAGAGGAAGATCCGCCATGCCCGACCGTTTCATATCAGGTGATTATTATTCTTTCTTACTCACGCGCCCGATATAAAATCCGGCGCCAAAGATCATCACGAGCAGAAAGAATACAGGAATCAGCAGGACAAAAGAATCCCACACTTGCTGTAACATCTCGAAGGCCTCCGTTAGACAGGATTGCCATGATTACCAGAATTAACAGGTAATCATCTGTAATCCTGTAAATTCTGAAATCCTGTCAAAGGTTTTTAAGCTGACGTGAGGTAAGGGGCTTGATGAGTTAATCTAGCGGATAGTCACCGCGCAGGGCAAGACGCTTTTTGCAGCCGCTTAGACGTTCCTCTTCTGGCGCGCTACTCTAATAAGGAATCGCAGAGCTTGATTTACTGCTTCCGCATCAGGAAAGACATCTGCCACATCGGGCTCAAGTCGAACAATTTGGTCGAACCGTTTGCGTTCAGGTCCAAGCTTTCTTACTCGCAGAGCTTTCAAATCGTACTCAGGGCGAAGCTCGTCATTTAGGTCTGATTCAGTCTTCTTCATAAGCTTTTCTTTCAGCCGCCGTAACTTCTCGGGCGCTTATTAACCGGATCGTTTCGTTGCGTTCAGTATAAGAAACGATCAATATTCGGTTCTTGCTCGATAATCCGACGATGAGGAACCGCTGCTCATCATCCGAGTGATCTGGATCATGGAAATCAATGTAAAGTGGATCGCGAAAGACCGTGGAAGCTTCTTCAAAAGAAACACCGTGTTTCGCTAGGTTGGTCGCCGCCTTGTCGGTATCCCAAGCAAAATCCACGAGGGCCAGTATACATGAAACGCATCCTACTCTCTCTGCTGGTTGGTTTTGTGTTCCCCTTCATCTACACCCTCATCGTTGGGCCGTTAACACTTTACGTCGAGAACAAGACCATCGAAGATCTTATGGGCGTTCCGGTGCGGTGGCCGATCATGGTTTTGCAGCAAGCGGTGGGTTTTGAGGGGCTCGGCAGATTTCCCTTCCGGGATCAAGATACGATGGTGCTTTTAACTTATGACCTGATCTGTAACGTGATTCTTTATTCAGCTCTCACCTACGTGCTTCTGCCGGTTTTTAGAAAACCGAGACGTTCTACTTCCGAGTTGCCACCGCAGCCGCCGTCATTTGTTTCCCACTAACCCCAGCAAATGCATGCCGCCGCGGTTTCGGCTAAAATCCAACCGAAATTAACGTTCGCGAACTGTGCGCGATAAAACTCGTATCCCGTAGTCATGACTGACTCAGAAAACCCGACCGACAAGCTCAAGGACGAGCAAGCGGTGAAGAAAAGACGTGAGGAGGCGTTGCCTGAACGCATCCTGCGCCGCGTGCTCGAAGGCATGGGTAGTGTCGTCGATCGACGGCTGGGTCGTACCGTCGAACCTCGCAGCGGTCTCACCACGTCAAAACTCATCGAACGAATGAAGCGGTTGATCGATGAGCGCGTCAGAGACGAGGGCAGTAAGGGACGAATCGCTCCGCATCATCTCGTTCTGAAAGTCGAATGGGGCACGCACTCGGAAGCTCCACCGGAAATACTCAACGACCTGAAACACGAAGTGCTTGCCGCCGCGATCGATCACATCAACGACCATCGCTATCGAACTCTCGCGCCCGTCGAAGTTGAAGCCGAAGTCGACATCTTTACGACAGGCATCTCCGTCGATCCGACGTTTGGCGAGTTTGAAGAAGATCTGCGCAGGCAGGATGAGGAGCGGCGTGCAGCAAAATCCGGTGTGCCGATTCCCGGCGCAGCGCCGCCGATGCCTGACATTGAAGTCATTGCGCGCGTCACAACACCCGGCGGAACTCGCGAAGTCCCCCTGATTTTTAAACCCGGCGGTAGACGGCTCAACGTAGGTCGCGCCGCCGACAACGAACTGACTCTCAACGACGCCAGTGTTTCAAAGATCCACGGTGCGCTGTTGATGACTGCGGAAGGCACACTCCTCGTCGCCGATACAGGCTCGACTAACGGCACGTATCTCAACGGGCGTCGCATCGCTTACGGTGAATCAAGGTTGATCGAAGACGGAGACGTTGTTGGTTTTGGAGATGTCGAAGTACGCTTGCGCAAAAGTGAGTAGATAACTGGATGAACGTTGTTACGACACTTCTATTCCTCTTACAAACTCCCTCCCCTTCTCCAACTCCACACGTGCCGGAACGAACGCCCGCGCTTTTCACGATGATCTATCTCGTCGGCTTTGCGCTGATCATCGCCCTGCTGCTGCTCGGACTCATTCGTAATCGTCGTGCAACCGCTCCTCCGAATGCCGCGATTCCTGAAAATCTGCCGAAGGAAGTCAGAAAACGTCTCGGCTCGACGTCGACCAATCGCGGCCTCAAAGCACTGCGAGTGTTGTTTGTGCTGCTCGCCGTCGGAATGTTTTCATTTCATATCTACTGGGCTCACTACGCTGCCGAACGAAACCAGAAATTCCAGGACCTGAGCTACAAAGATCTTCGTGGACGCCGGCTCTCAGAATCGACCCTCCGCGGCTGGATCTTCGATCGCAGTGGCCGCGTGGACCAGCCACTCGCCTATTACAAACGCGATTCAAGTGGAAACATCCGGCGCGAATACCCGATGGATAAAGCGTTGGCCCACCTGTTTGGATCGGATCGCGGGGATCCTGGTTTGGAGCGCGCGTTGTTTGGCGTGCAAAGCGGTGCGTTGCCGGAAGCTCTTGAAGTGATCAAAGGTCGTGAGGTCGAGTTTCAGGGCAATCAGGACGTGCGCCTGACGATCGATCGTGGTCTGCAACAAGCTGCGGTCGATCAGTTGAAAGGAAAACACGGCGCGGTTGTCATAATCAATCCGCAGAATGGCGACGTGCTCGCGATGTACAGCGAGCCTTCGTACAGCCTGGCCGAAGTGAGTGATGAGCGTACGTGGATTCGTCTTGAAGCCAACGAACGCGATCGTCCACTCGTGAGTCGAGCGACCGGCGCGTACTACATTCCCGGTTCAACTTTCAAAACAGTGACGATGATCGCGGCCTTTCTCGCGGGCGAGCAGGACACGGAGTTTACGTGCAGCGGCAGCGGTTACTACGCGGCGCCCGGCGCGAACGTCATCTTCGACGATGCTGGACCAGCGGAAGTGCACGGCCGCATCGGCATCGATCATGCGTTTGAAGTTTCATGCAACCAGTACTTCGCCCAAATGGGTGTGAAACTTGGTCAGGAACGGCTGAAACGGGCCGCAGAACTGCTGGGCATCGGCGCGTACGACACACCTTCCGAAGCGTTGCGCGG
>DASUPZ010000004.1:0-4483 GCA_036280855.1 Pyrinomonadaceae bacterium
AACAGTTTCCGGCCGATAAAGCTGACCACGCCGACCGTGACGGTGTGCTCGTAAGCGAGCGGATTGCCGATCGCGCAGACCATAACAGATGATCTTCTGCGTGCGATCCAGGTCCACCACTCCACGTCGCACGACCGCGAGCCGCACTGCCGATAACCGTGTCAGCACTCAGCGGCATGGAAATCTGCTGGATCGCGTCGTCGCCCACGGTTCCTTCGAAACCACGGGCGCGCCAACCCGTTGCCTGTTCGCCCTTTATGACGAAGAAGGCGACGCGCGGCGCGAACGAAGAAGCGCGATTTACGAGGGTTTTGAGAATGTCGGCCTGCGATTTCTGCTCGTTTATCTCGCCAATCGCCGCCTTCACGATGGCCATGTCGCTGGAAGCCTTCGCGCGCGACGACTCGGAAGCAGCCAGCTCGACGCCGCGTTCGTGTGCAGCGTGGAGGTGCTCCGTGATCGCGGCCACCAGACTGCCTTCCATCTGCACATCGCCCTGGCGATCGAGAAAAGTCGTAAGTGACTCATTCAGCAGGGTTTGCAGCGTAGTTATCTCTTGTTTGACTGCGCTAAGGCGACTCTCGAGATAACTCTCAATCTCACGCCGCAAACTATCTTCCAGGTGTCCGTTGACCACAGCTCGCTCCTCCGTGTAGTGGTGTTGATTTGACGAACCTCAAGGTTTTCAGGTAGGGAAAACTTAACCCAAGGTTGTTAATTGCAATGGAGAGCCTCGCAGGGGCCGCAAGAACTCTGGAAGTGATTATGAACGGCTCGTATTCAGCTAGTCAAGAAATCCTTTTTTAAAACCTGCTTGACGGCAAAGAGGTTATGGGGCTAGAAGAAGCGATATGGCCCCCACGATCCTGATTGCAGAGGACTACGACGACAATCGCGAACTCCTTCGATTACTCCTGGCAAACGCCAATTACGAGGTTCGGGAGGCGCGAAACGGGCACGAATGCCTGGAGTTGGCGTGGGAAAATCCTCCGGATCTCATCATGGTTGACCTTTCCATGCCGGGTTTGGACGGCTGGGAGGTCTTCAAAGCGCTCAAAGGCAACGCGCTTACATCGCACATTCCGTGCGTGGCCGTGACGGCCCACACGGATCGGGACCGTGCGCGCGCGCTGCAGTCGGGTTTCAGCGATTTCGTGGGAAAGCCGTTCAAAATCGAGGAACTGCTGCTGACGGTGAAGCGGCTCGTGACAAAATAGGCCACGGATAACACGGATTTAAAATCGGGATTTTTATCCGTGTTATCCGTGGCTTAATTATTTGTCGGAAATGACGGCCTGTTGGATCGTCGGCGGCAGCTGGTGGATCGTGCTGCGCGAGAATCCCGCGTTTGCAAACATTCGCTCCAACTCTGAGAACGTGTAAGCATCTCCTGACGGAGTGCTCGTCAACATCATCACGCTGAACGCCGCGGCATCCGGCGGCGACACGCGATCTTCATTCGGAACAAACTCCAACGTCACAGCACGGCCACCATCCGCGAGCGCGGCCCGCACTTTCCGCAACAACGTTTCGCAAGTCGGCGGATCGAAGTGGTGCAGAAAGTTCGTCAACAGAACCAGGTCATAGCCGGTTCCAAATTCAACGTCGAATGCGCTTCCCTCGATCGTTTGATACCGGTCTGACACGCCTGCCTTCGCTGCATTTTCTTTCGCGACTTCGAGCACCGCTTTCCAATCAAGTGCAGTGATCTCTGCTTGCGGATTCTGAGTTGCGAAGGCGATGCCGAATAGACCATGACCGGCGGCGATGTCGAGAATCTTCAGTTTGCGATCAGCGACGGGATCGACGAGTTTTGCCATCAGTTGCGCCGGTAGCGCCATGAGCGCCCCCATCGCGCGCGCAAACTTTATCCAGACCGGATTTTCGGGACCGATCGTCCCATCGTTCTCCATCACGGTTCCACCCTTGCGCACCGCCTCGGCCATGTACTTTGCTCCGTCGGTCAGCATCGGTGAACACATGAATTCAGTCGCGCCGCCGATATAAGCGGGAGAACGTTTGTCGAGAAACGTTGCGGAGTCGAGCGTCAACGCGTAGCGGTCGCCTTCTTTGGTGAGCATTTCCATGATGGTGAGGAAGTCGCAAAGAACGCGCATACCTTTCTCCGACGTCTGGCAGCGCTTTGCGATTTCGGCGGCGGTGGTGTTGCCTTCACCGATCGCGGTGAAAACTTCGAGCTCGATCGCGGCTTTAAGCGCTTCGGTCCGTTGATGCGCGTTGATTGTCTGGAAAAATAATTGCGGGGAGGGTTGCTGGGCTGCGGAAGTCGACATGAATGATCCTCTCTTTTTCTTTCTGATTCGTGTTTATCTGCGAAAATTCGCGGCCAATCCTACCGAATCGGCTCACGCAAGACCATCTCGGCGACCGTCGCCGCCATCTGCGCCGCTTGCGGATGACTGCGGTGCAATCCCGCGATCTGCAACAGTGCCTCGCCGGTCCGGGAAAACATGCGAAACAGATCGCCTTCTTCAGCGCGAGTCTCCCCAACGACTTCCGACCACAACGCACCGTTGGCCCAACGGACCGCCGCGCCCGCGGCCGAGAAGTTCAACTCCGGCGCCGGTTCGATACCATGCTTCCACTCTTCCGCCGAGACTTTGAATCCGATGTCTTCGAAACGCGCGAGGGAAGTGACGAGATTGTCGTCCAGCTCGAGCTCGCCGTAATCTCGATCTTCATCGGCGGTGAGTGCGGCCATGATCCCTGCGAGTTGTTTTGGCTCGAGTGAATTAAACAATCCGTTTTCGAGGGCTTCGCCGACCAGCAGCGGTCGATCGATGTGCAGATCCGCCAGCCATCGCCCGCGTTCGGTAACTTTCTGCGCACCGTAATCGAGGTATCCAAACTCCGCGAGCACTTTCGCGCGTTGCTCAAACGGCAGCCAAACTTCCTCTCGCAACGCCTCGAGCCGTCGTGAAGCGCGCTCGTAATCTTCGGCGGTCGTGTGTAGTCCCCAGACCACTTCCATGCATCGCTGCTTCTCGGCAATGTGTGATGGGATCAGGTTCTCGATCGAATCGTCGACGATCTTCAACGCATCAGTCTCTTCAGCATCTGCGTCGCGGAGCCGTGGCTCCGTCAAAGTAAGTTCGCGGCCACGTTCACGAATTTCTTCAAACGCTTTTTCGATATCGTCGTCGCGCAGGCGATAGACCGGCGAATACACACGCCCGATTCGCTCCTGAGGAAAACTCGCGGGGCTGCCGTCTTCACGAAAACCACGCACGCTTCCGTCGCGCTTTTCAGTGATCATCACCAGCCTGCGACCGGAGCGACCGACGCCGACGATTCGACCTGGTCTAACAACCTCGTTCAGCCAGCGATGAAAAACTTCCGCACGTGTTTGCGGTTTTGCTTCCTGCAAACGCGCGCGAATTCCGAGCAGCCGTTCAAGCCCAAGCACCACGGAGATCGGCATGTCGCAGCCCGCGTTTTTTAACCCGTCGTTGATCTTTTGTTCGCTTTCGTTGCTGCTTCGTTCGAGTTGGACCATGCGATGAGCGAAGTCGCGATAAGCAAAACTCCGTTCGGCAATCTCACGCACGGATTTGAAACTGCCGTAGGCGTCGAGCAGGTTCAGGAGAGTTGTGTAAGTTGCGCGAAACTGGCTGACGAGCGGATCAGGCGGCGCTTTCAACATTTCCGCGATGCGTAACGGATCCTGATGTAATCCGGGCGCGGCTACGACAAACCCGACGTTATCTCGTCCACGACGACCTGCGCGACCCGTCATTTGCTGGAGTTCTGACGCTGACAACTGCCGCCACCCACTTCCGGTTCGCGCGTCAGCCCCCGTTAAAACAACTGTGCGTGCGGGAAAATCAACTCCGGCGGCGACTGTCGCCGTCGCAAAGATCGCGTCGAGCAGCCCGGCGCTCATTAATTTCTCGATGACGAGTTTCCATGACGGAATGTGACCGGCGTGATGCGATGCGACGCCACCGCGAATGATCGTGTCCCAATGTCGATGCCCGCGCACTTCCGGATGTTGTTCGACAAACGCGCGCATGAAGTCGCGGCGTGCCTGGCGGCGAGTGTCGTTTGGATCGCGGCGCGTGAGTGCTGCTTCGGACGCGGCTTGATCGCAGCGGCGTCGCGTGGGCAGAAAGACGATCGCCGGCAGCAGGTTGTAACTCTGGAGCGCCGCGAGCAAAGTTGCTGACGGCATTTCGGGCATGCGCAGCTTCATCGTTCTGACCTTCGGCGCTCCTCCGCGGCTACCAACGCCGCAATCTCGGGATTCAGTTTGCCTTGCTCATTCAACAACGGCAGCAAACGTCTATCCGGCAGCAGCACCGCCGAACGCAAAGGCACCGGGCGTTTCCCCGGGCCCGTGATCACGCCGCAACGCACGCCCCGCACTTCCTCCAGCCATAGAGCAAACTCATGCGCGTTTCCGATCGTTGCCGACAAAAGCAGAAGCCGGATCCGGGGCGGCGTCAGGATGATGGCTTCTTCC
>DASUPZ010000005.1:0-9021 GCA_036280855.1 Pyrinomonadaceae bacterium
GATCAATCGTGATCGATGAGAAAGCGGCGCCAGGCCGCCGCACTCCAGGGAGGCGCCTGATATTCCAGCATGCTCATCAAGATCGGTGTTGTTGTACTAATTTGCCTGCAATCGACCGTGGGGACCTTTGTCGCTAATCAAAAAGCGGCGAAGGCCCCGCGCGTTCGCACCATCAGCTTAGAGAAGTTCGGTGAATATCCAAACCGGTACCGTGAAGGAACGTTCAAGATTCCGAATGTGGTGCTCGAAGATGTCAGGCTCGCTGGAGAGAATGATCCGATTTCAGTATTGCAGGTTTACGATCCCCGGTCAGGAGCGCGTCGTGGCGAGCCATTCGAGGGGGCACCTTTTCATCCGCACGAATTTCTTATTTGTACCGGACCTGAGATTGGGAAGCCTTTAGCTGAGCAAAAAGATAAGTGGCTGAAGCAGAGAGTTAATCTTTATGCGATCAGGCAGGACATGGGCATCACCGTGTGGGTCTACACTGGCTACGTCACGAAGATTGAGTTGCTTGATGCAAAAGGCAAAGTGGTGCAGACCTTAGAGGGTAAGTGATTTTTAGCCGCGGATGACGCGGATTGAAAATCGGATTAGTCTGGGGGTTCGTTGCCGTTGGAGCCCTTGGGCTCGCGATACCAGCGATGACCGGAAGCGTACTCGCGATCCGTCGGTCGCAGGCGCGACAACGAACGGTTTGGATCGATGTGAGCGCAAGCAACGTGAACGGCACTGATGGCCGCCATCGGTGCGACGTAGGAATTGAGAAACGACGGACTGACTACCGGCGCGATCAGATGCGCGTCGCAATGGCGTGCAATCGGTGACGTATTGCTGTCAGTAATGCCAAAAGTCGGAACACCCTGTTTCCGCGCGCGCAACACCGCCTCGACCGTATCTCTCAAACATTGACCGAAGCTGATCGCGATCAGCACGTCCTTCTGAGTCAGCACCTCCACCTTGTATTGAAGGTTGCCGCTACTTCCTATTGGCGCCTCCGCATCAAAACCCAACGCGAGCAGACCGTACGCCAGGTAATACGAGAGCGACGACGCAAAATCCAAACCAACTACCAGGACGTGACGCGAACGTTTGATCGTACGCGCAAGCTCAATCACCTTCTCCTTGTCGAGATTAGTTTTCAGAATGTTGAGGTTGTCGAGCGCTTTATCCAACGCCTGGTCCACATGGTCCGCCACACTGCGCCTCTCGCGAGTCGCTTCTTTGAGCACTGTGTAGGGCGTGATGCGCGCGACAAAGTGGTGCCGGAGATCAGCCGAGAAATCGGCAAACGACTTGTAACCAAGCACCTGTGTCGTCCGCAGGATCGTCGTCGGATCAACGTGATAACGTTTCGCCATTTCGCGTGAAGAGAGGAAGCAGGTTTCTCCCGCGGAGTCGAGAATGTCCCGCACCAGTCGCTGGCGACGCGCGTTCAGTTTCGATCTGGCCCTCGCGAAACGTTCGTCGAGCGCGGTGGTCGCAGTCTTTCCGTCTCCGCCGTCGAGCACTGCGAGCGGAAGATCCGGTTTCGCGTGAGAGCCGGAGTTTTTCTTTGCGCTACGCGATAGGCGTTTTGATTTTGCTTCGCTCAACGTGTTCCGTGTTCGCCTCGAGATAGTCGCGGTCGACGTCGAAACCCAGGCCGGCACCGTGGGGCACATCGACGAAGCCATTGGCGCTGACCGTCACCGGAGGGACGATCACATCGCGCGCAAAATAACGCGAGCTTGCCGAGATATCGCCCGGCAACGTAAACCCCGGCAGACTTGCGAGCGCGATGTTGTGCGCGCGACCGATGCCCGACTCCAGCATTCCTCCACACCACACGGGGACTCCCTTCGCCAAACATAGATTGTGAATTGCGAGCGCCTCCGAATAGCCGCCAACACGACCGATCTTGATGTTAATAATCTGACAACTGCCAAGATCGAGCGCCTGCCTGGCACGACGCGCACTGGTAATGCTTTCGTCCAAACAGATCGGCGTCTTCAGCTCAGCCTGAATCCGCGCGTGGTCCAACAGGTCGTCGTGATCGAGCGGCTGTTCGATCATCAGCAGGTCGAATTCATCCAGCTCCTGCAAGTGTGGCAGGTCCTCGATCCGGTAGGCCGAATTCGCATCGACCGAGAGCAGGATGTCCGGATGGCGGCGGCGAACTTCCCGCACGACGTCGACGTCCCAACCGGGCTTGATCTTCAACTTTATCCGTTGATAACCAAGCGCGAGATACTGGTCAACACGGCGGAACAACTCGTCCGGCGTCGATTGAATACCAAGACTCACACCGACGGCAATCGCCGGGCGCGTCCCGCCGATCAACTGCGAAAGGGAGACGCCGCGGGTTCGCGCCAGCAGATCCATGTACGCCAGTTCCAGTCCCGCCTTGGCCATGTTATGCCCGCGAAACGGCGCGAAGCGTTCACGAAGGTCGACGAGATCCGTCAACGGCCGCGCCAGCATGGCCGGCGCGAGGTAATCACGAATAACGTGACGCGCAGTGCCGACAGTTTCATAACTGTAACGCGGCTCTTCGGCGGCCACTACTTCGCCCCAGCCGGTCAAACCACCCCCCGTCACCGCAACGAGAAAGATCAACCGCGAGTCGATCGAGCCGAAGCTGGTTTCAAACGGCTCATTGAGCGGCAACCGCACGGTCCGAACTTCGATCTCCTCGATTTGGAGCCGTTTAAAGCCCGCTGGAATACGTGGCAGAGCAACCGCAGCGTCAGTTTGCATGGCCGCGCACAATAGCAAATCGTGCTGCATAACTCAATACGATTTGCAGCATTTGCAGCATCCATTGACATAATGCAGCACGTGCGGTATATAACGCGCATCTTTTCCAACTGAACGTCTCTTCCGTTTTTGTGAGCGGCCCTTCTATGAGACTACGAAAAATTATCTGTGTGCCTGTGCAGTTACTGCTGATTACAGCAGTCGCTCAAGTGGCACTCGCCCAGAATGGATCGCTGAACGGGTTTGACGAGTACGTCAACAAGGCGATGAAGGAATGGGACGTGCCCGGCCTCGCGATTGCCGTTATCAAGAACGATCAGATCGTACTAGCGAAAGGTTACGGCGTACGAAAGATCGGAGATCCCGCCCCGGTCGATGAACGCACGCTCTTTGCGATCGGTTCGTCGTCGAAAGCGTTTACCGCTGCGGCTCTCGCGATGCTCGTAGATGAAGGCAAAGTGAAGTGGGACGACAGGGTCACGAAATACCTGCCCGGCTTCGAGATGTACGATCCGTACGTCACGCGCGAGCTAACCGTGCGCGATCTGCTGACGCATCGCAGCGGATTGCAACGCGGTGACCTTCTCTGGTACGGGACCGAGCTCGACCGCGAAGAGATCCTGAAGCGCACGCGTTTTCTCAAGCCTTCGTGGAGCCTGCGCAGCACGTTTGGTTACCAGAACCTCATGTACCTCGCCGCGGGCCAGCTTATCGCGCGCGTTAGCGGTAAGAGTTGGGACGAGTTTATCCGGGAGCGTTTCTTTGTCCCGCTGGAGATGACTGCGAGCAGCACGAGCACCAACGCTTTCAAGACCGCAAACAACGTCGCCACACCACACTCCAAAATCGAACAGAAAGTAACTGCCATTCCCTGGCGCAACATCGACAACATCGCTCCCGCCGGATCGATCAACTCGAACGTTGTGGATATGGCGCAATGGGTCCGGCTGCAATTAAACGAAGGGACGTTCCGGAATCAGAAACTCATCACGTCTGCGCAAGCAAAGGAAATGCATGCCGCGCAAACAGTCATTCGTTTGGAACCGCCGTACTCGCTGTGGTACACGGACGCACATTTTCTTAACTACGGGCTCGGTTGGTTCCTGTCCGATTACCGCGGCCGCAAAGTTGTCGACCATGGCGGCGCCATCGACGGCATGCGTGCGCAGGTCGCGCTGATCCCCGAAGAAAAACTCGGCCTCGTCGTTCTCAGCAACATGAACGGTTCGTTGCTGCCGACGGCGCTGATGTATCGCATCTTCGATAGTTTCCTGGGCGCGCCGGCGCGCGACTGGAGCGCCGACATCCTGAAGAATTTCAAAACTCTGGAAGAGACGGCGAAGGCGGCTGAGAAGAAACAGGAAGCCGAACGGGTCGCGGGCACGAATCCTTCGCTAGCGTTAGACAAGTACGTGGGTACGTATCGCAGCGATCTCTATGGCGACGTAAAAGTCACCCATGACGCCGGGAAGTTGAGTATCCGCTATGGACCAGCATTTAACGGCGATCTCACACACTGGCATTACGACACGTTTCGGGCGCGTTTCGTCACGTCCGGAGAGTCAAAAGTTTTTGTGACCTTTGCGCTCAACGCGCAGGGCAAGCTCGACACGCTAACACTCGGTCTGCCGGGCATGGCGGACTATCCCTTCAAACGCGTCGCTGAAAAATAAAGTTTCGAGGAGGCAGGTAGTCAAATGAAACTCGCATCCATTCTGATCGTGCTTTCTTTCGGATTCATCTTGCCTCACCTGCTGGTCCAACCAGCGACTGCGCAAACCACCACCGCCTCGATCGAGGGCACGGTAAAAGATCCGCAGGGACGTGTCGTCGCGGGTGCGCAGCTCACAGCGAAGTCTGAAACGCTCGGTATCGAACGCACGACGACGAGCGACGAGGATGGCTTTTATCGCCTCACCGCTTTGCCTGCCGGACTGTATTCACTGTCTGCCGCGCACACGGGCTTCGCGACGCAGACCTTTCCGAGCATCGAGCTGACGGTGAATCGAACGGCCAGGATTGAAGTGCAGCTCGAAGTGGGGCCAGTGCAGGAACGCGTGAGCGTCACGTCCGAGGCCCTCGCGATCGATCCGACCACGCCGGCCACGGGCGCTACTGTTACACCAACCCAGATCAGAGAAATGCCGGTCAACGGTCGTAATTATCTCGACCTGTTGCAACTCGTTCCCGGCGTGGTAATCAACCACCAGGCTAACACCGGCTCAGATACTTCAACCCCTGTACTTGGCGAGCGCGCGGGCAACAACAACTTCATGATCGACGGTCAGCCAAACAAAAACACCGTCACAGGGGGCGCAGCCGCACAATTCAACCAGGAGACGATCGCTGAGTTTCAGGTGCTGACCACCGGCTACAAGGCAGAATTCGGCCAGGCCTCAGGCGCGATCGTGAACGTCATCACGCGCAGCGGCGGCAATGGTTTTCACGGCGTGGGCTCTATCTTTCATCGCAACGATGCTTTTGACGCGTCCAACTCACTGACCGAGGGCGAAGATGCTCCGGCACTGCGACGATACGACTACAGTCTCGCACTCGGTGGTCCAATCGTTAGAGACAAGGTCTTCTTCTTTGGTTCCGCAGAGCGAATTACAGAACGGCGACGTTTGAACTTTACTTTCCCTGACACCGGCAACCCGCAAGCCAATCAAATCCTGCGTGACTTCGAAACACCGTTTGACAATCCCTCGCGCACTTACGAAACGCGAGGCTTCTTCAAGCTGGACGAGCAACTTGGTCGTCACCGGCTCACGCAGGAAGTGAACTACACTAACGGCGTCGTCAAGGAATTTCTGCCGCTCTCGAATGCCAACAGTTTGCCCTCGCGCAGAAACGACACGAGCTTGCGCAGTCTACTGCTCGGCTTTAGCGATCTGGTTTTACTGGGCGACCAGGCCAATCCGTGGGTGTTGACGCTGCGTGGCGGTTATCGTGGCGACAGATCGAACACGGCGCCGGCGCATCCTGACGCGGGCGTAGGTACGACGTTTAATATCTTCAGTTCGTTCACGACCGGACGCATCGCCGGAGACCTGGGCGCCGTTCAGTTCGGCAATCTGAATACGCCGGGGCTGTTGGACCAGAAGTACACCTCACTTTCGGCAAACATCGCCAAGCTCTTGGGTGAGCACAATCTTAAATTCGGGTGGGGTTTTCTGCGCACGCGCGTTGACGGTGTCGAGGCTCAGGTACAGCAACTCCAGCTCTTTGCCACCGCCGATGACTTCCTGGCGTTTGGACCAGTCAACTCGGGCTTTTTCACTGTTACGACCGTTGGTGGGTTAACGCCCGAAGCCAACGACATCCACTTGCGCAACAACTACCACACGATCTTCGCGCAGGACGATTGGAAGTTTCGCCACAACCTGACACTCAACTTTGGCATGCGCTGGGACTACGATTCGGAATTCGAGACGAAAGACAATATCTCACCGCGCGTCGGCTTTGCCTGGGCGGCGACGCCGAAGACCGTTGTTCGTGGTCACTTCGGACGTTTTTACGATCAGTTTCGCCTCGGTCTCGCTCGCGCGGTGCCTTCGTTCGGCGGCGCCGATCAACGCGTGGTGCAACCGTTCTCCTATCCGCGCGGCTTCTTCGGCGTACCGACCATCGCGCCCGCGGCAATCAATGCTTCGTTGTTTCCCGGTGGACTCTGCGTCTCGACCAGCCTGACCGATGCACAGATCGCTGCCGGCAACGTCGCTTGCCCGTTTTCACCCGGACTTTTTATCGGCATAGATCGGCTCAACCGCGTAGTAGCACCAGGGCACGCGTTGATTCCGGCAAACGCGGTAATCAACATCGCCAACATTCAACAGCTTTCGGGGCTCTCGCCGCAGCAGTTTGCAGATCAGGCGAGCCTCGCGGTGGGCAAAGCGCCCGGATTCTTCTTCTGGGGACCGTTCGGGGCGTTGACTCACGCTGCAATTCCGCCGCAACTCTTTCCGACAAGTATCGACGGTAGTTTCGAGACGCCTTACACAAACAGCGTCGGCATCGGCGTGCAGCGCGAAATCGGAAAGGATCTCGTGGTCCAGGTTGACTACTTCCATCGCGAGATGAACAACATTCTCGGCGTGCGGCATTCGAACCTGACGTTCAATTCCCGTGCCGGCGCGCGCACGTTCCTGCCGCCGTTCACTGCCGGTGCGATCGCCACGTTTGGGCCATGGTACAGCGGTGTGTACGACGCGCTGATCGTCAGTTTCAACAAACGCCTGAGCCGGCGTTTTCTTCTGAACGGTAACTATGCCTACGCGAAAGAGACCGATAACCAGTTAGGCATCAACGCGCTTCCTTCGGACAGCTTCATCGGCATAGCGCCCGTCGTGTCGAGTGTTGAGAACGGTGTGTTGCGAACCAATGCCGATGGTCCATACACACGCGCCAACGGACGTTTTGTGGCGGCAGCGGGATCGTTTGTGAATGGTCCGGACCTGGACAAAGGCCCGTCTGACTTGTCGGTCGATCACACATTCCAGCTCAATGGCCTGCTGCTGCTTCCGTGGCAAGTGCAGATCAGCGGCATCTTTCGCGCGCAAAGTGGATTTCACTACAGCCGCACGGGCTCTTCCGCCGATCCGGACGGCAATGGCACTCTTAACGGCATCGATATCGTTGCGGGGCGAAATGCTTTCACGTCGCCGGCCTACGTCAATCTGGACATGCGGTTCACAAAGCGTTTTGATATTGGAGAACGATTCAAGGTTCATGCGCTGCTCGAGTTCTTCAATGTGTTGAATCGCCAGAACCCGGCGGCTGTTGAGACGGTGAATTCAACACTCTTTGGGACTTTGAAACAGGTGCTGCCTGGACGAGAAGGACAGGTTGGACTAAGAATCGAGTTCTAACGTTCAATCATGAAAGTTCGCCACAAAGAGGCACAAACAACACAAAGGATATGAACCGGATTTTTGTGCCTTTTTGTGGCTAATGCAGTTCTGTGTACTCCGCCAAAGAAACTTCCATCGAAATTCGCCCGGTTGAGACTTTTGCAGAACTTCGCGCGGTGGAGGAGATGCAGAAGGAGGTCTGGGGCATTCCCGATCTCGACGTGGTCCCACTCACGCACCTGGTCGCGGTTAAAGAAGCCGGCGGCGTACTGCTGGGCGCGTTCGATCGCGAAACTCTTGCCGGTTTCGTCTATGGCTTCGTGGCCCACGAACACGGCGAGATCGCGCATCATTCGCACATGCTCGCCGTGAAGCACGACTATCGCAATTTCAATCTCGGATACAAACTAAAACTCGCACAACGAGAGGCAGTGCTGGCGCAAGGCATCAACCTGATCACGTGGACGTTCGATCCGTTGCAGAGCCTGAACGCTTATTTCAACTTTGCTAAGTTGGGCGTCATCTCCGATCGCTACCTGATTAACTTCTACGGCGAGGATGCGGCTAGTTTCCTGCATCAGAGCGGCACTGATCGCTTTTGGGTGAAGTGGAAGTTGAACAGCGAACGCGTGGTGAAGCGTCTTATTAAAGTAGATATGACGCCGAAACAACCTGCTGACAAACTCTTGATCGAGATACCGGGTGACATAAACGCGGTGCAGCAACAGAGTTCCGAACTGGCGCGCGAGTGGCGCGAACGCACGCGTCGCGCATTCACGGAAGCGATCGATGCGGGTTACGTAGTGGTCGACTTCTATCGAGAGACTCGCGGCGATGAGAAAGTTGGGATCTACGTCTTAGGCAAATGAGAAGCGTAATCAGGCAGATAGCGATTTTGTGGTCGCGATCTGCTTCGCTCAGCGTGTTCAGAGTTCAAGCTTTAGCCTGCTCTTCCCAGCAGCAACCTAAAGGTTGAACTGGCTTTGCCCGAAAGTCCTTTCAAGACTCTTCGCTGCGGCTTCGCCGACTGATGTGAGGCGTGGCTATGCCGCGCCGGTAGCTTTTGATTTTTCCCGTTTGGGCTCTGCCCTCGGTTCGGGCTTCGCCCAAGCATTTCCGGGCCAAAGGCCCGAACCGGGGGCACAGCCCCTATAAAATTTTAGGAGTCTGACGGCAGGGCAAAGCCCTGCCTCACATCAGGCGGCTAAGCCGCAATCAGAAACTCAAAGTGACTTTTCGGGCAAAGCTGGTCGAACTCTAAACGTGAACGCTTGAACTCAAACTGCAACTGAGGAACCTATGAATTCACCAAGACTTGCATTCATCTTCGTGTTACTAACCTGTTTTGCAGTTCCGGTTTCTGCTCAGGAAACGCGCCTGCTGCGCCATCCAACTGTCAGCCGCGAACTGATCGCTTTCGAATATGGCGGTG
>DASUPZ010000006.1:0-5108 GCA_036280855.1 Pyrinomonadaceae bacterium
GCAAAAGTCGTAATGATCGATGAACCATTGATCAAGTATCGCCAGCACGCGCGACAACAGATCGGCGCTCCAACACGCACACACGCATCGAAAGAACAGCGGTCAATCAATGCAGCAGTCCGCCGCCGCAACCACGCAGCCGATCTGCACAAAATTCTCGCAACCCTCGCTGAGCGTTTGTCAACGAACGGCCATCTGTACGACACTCGTAGCGCACTTTCGTTTGTCAGTGATTACTCATTTCACCTGAACGTGCGCGCCAACTTGCCACAACGCCGGCTGAACCGCGTGCCCGGCATCTTGCGCGAGCTTCTGTCGTTGCGGTATCACGAATACGCAAACGGCTTTAAGAGTGCAGCGAAAGACCTTGTGTCTTGAACCCGGACCAGTAACTGATGCCCTATGACCTCTCGATAATAATTATCAACTGGAACGGCGGCAGTCTCTTAACTCGCTGCATCGAAACCGTTGTCACTTCCGCTCCGCGAACAACTTACGAGATCGTAGTCGTCGACAACGCTTCCGAAGACGACAGCCTCGACCAACTGCGTGCGAGTGAAGTTACAGCTCCGATGATCGCAAGCGGTCAACTCCGAATTGTCGCGAATCGTGAGAACCGCGGTTTCGGGGCCGCCAACAATCAAGCCTTCGCCCTGACAACTTCGCCATTCGTTTTCATGCTCAACCTCGACACGGAAGTTCGTCCCGGCACGATCGACACGTTGATTGAAAAGCTCAACGCGGATCGAACCATCGGCGCGTGTGGTCCAAGAATTGTGAATACCGACGGTTCGTTGCAGGTGAGCGTGTTTTTCAATCCGCCGCGAGTGTGGCACACGCTGCTTTCACAGTTGTGGCTGTATCACTTGATTCCGCGACGGATGAGAGGCGAGTTACTTTTAGGCTGGCACTGGGCCCACGATCGTGAACGCGCCGTGCCGATGCTCGGCGGCGCTGCGATCATGGCGCGGCGCGAGATGCTCGACAAAGTGGGCGGCTTCAACGAACGTTTTCACATGTACTCCGAAGACAGCGAGTGGTGCTGGCGAGTCACGAATTCAGAGTGGCGCCTGGTGTTTGTGCCGGATGCGATCCTGCTGCACCACGGCGCACAGAGTGCAAGCAAACGCTGGTCATCGACTGAACAGTTGCGAGTCAGGCTCCGAGCAGGATTCAACTTCGAGCACCTCGCACTGTCACGGTGGCAAGTGGCTGCGAACCAACTCACAAATTACGTGGTCGTCACATTGCAGATCGCCGGACGCAAGCTGCTGGGGATTCAGCATCCTGAGTTGCAAGTGATCAGGGAAATACATCGCGAGCATTTGCTACGCTCGCTGCGCAACCATGCGGCGGAGGACGCTAAGGCTTCACGGTAGCGTTGTACTCTTCGAGCAGCTTCTGCGCGCGAATACTCGGACTGATCAACGCCAGCTTCTGCGACCAGTCGTAACCACTAAACACACCCACAACTTCGGCGTTAGCGTTGTAAACCGGACTACCGGAGAAACCGTCGCGACTGTCGATCTTCACCGACCAGTATTCCTGGTTTCCAAGCATGTAGTTGCCGATAAAACTGCCGTGGCTCACGACTTTGTCGCCGTGCGGACGCGCGATCAGGAAGAGCTTGTCGTCTTTGTTTGGGGCGGTCTGAAACACCGGCGCCTTGGCTTTCGAACCGCGGCACATCTCGAGTAGCGCCAGATCGGCTTCCTTGTCGACCTTGATGACCTTGGCTTTGCAGCCCTGAATAAAGACTTTTACCGTAAGCTCGTCGCTCGCCTTGAAACCCAGCATGACTTTCTTGGTGTTGCTGAGATTGCCGGAGATTACGTGATAGGCGGTCATCACCAGCCCATCACCTACCAGAAATCCTGTCGCATACCCATTGGGACCTACGTCAAATAAGACCGAAATGGCCTGCTCCAGTGGATTCTGTTGTTTCTTTGAAAATTCCAACTCCAGCGACAATGTATACCGCTCCTGTTGCTTGAGCATCTTGCTGCGATTCTTGTCAGCCAGACACACAGGAGTAAGCGACAGAAAAACGGCGATACAGGTAAGGCTACAAAGCTTACTCTTCATCGTTCCCTCCGGTTTGCTTGTTAGACTACTTAAGACCTGCGGGGTTCGCGTATTCTAGGGCGGTCGTTCCGGATTAGCAATGATTTTTCGGACGCGGATTCGGACGGATATAGAAAAGATTTACACGGAGGCGGTACGCTGCTTTGGGGCGTTGATGCGTGTGTAATCAGGATGGAGATAAACCAGACGCCCGCCGACGATTGTTGCAACGGCAGCGCCGGTCATTGAACGCCCGTGAAAGGGGCTGTTCCGGCTCTTCGACTTTGACCGGTTTACGTCAAATACCCACTCGAGCTGCGGATCAAGAAGCGTTATGTCCGCATGCGCACCGGCCTTGAGTGTTCCACGATCCGCGAGTCCAAAAATGCGCGCCGGATTCGCGGAACACATCTGCACCACGCGTTCCAGATCGATCAGTCCCGCGTGCACAAGGTCAAACGCAAGACCGACGGCAGTCTCCAAACCCGTGATTCCAAACGGAGCCTGGTCAAACTCGAGGCCTTTCTCGTCTGCATGATGCGGCGCGTGATCCGTCGCAATCGCATCGATCGTGCCGTCTTTCATCGCTTCGAGAATCGCGTCGACGTGTTCGCGGCTACGCAGCGGCGGGTTCATCTTCATGTTTGTGTCGTAACCCGCAACGGCTTCGTCCGTTAATGTCCAGTGATGTGGCGTCACTTCGCAGGTCACGTTTAGCCCTTCATTCTTTGCCGTTCTTACAGCTTCGAGTGCGCCGCGTGTTGACACATGAGCGATGTGAACTTTGGCGCGCGTGAGCCTGGCGAGAATGCAATCGCGAACGGCATCAACTTCCTCGGCAGCAGCGGGCGTGCCTCGCAAACCAAGGATCAACGACCAGCGCCCCTCGTGCATTACACCGCCCGCGCTCAGCGACTTGTCCTGGCAGTGATCGACAACAGTCAGATCGAAACCACGAGCGTACTCCATCGCACGTCGCATCATTGAGGATGTCGGAACAGGCCGTCCGTCATCGGAAACCGCAACGATGCCTGCGTTTTTCATCTCGCCCATTTCCGCGAGCTCGGTGCCGTTGCTGCCTTTCGTTACGGCGCCGATCGGAAACACGTTTGCGAGGTTTGCTGACCTTCCCTGATCCACGATGAAACGCGTGACCGCAGGATTGTCGTTGATCGGATCTGTGTTCGGCATCGCACAGATGCTGGTCCAACCTCCTGCAACTGCCGCGGATGCGCCGGTGGCTACAGTTTCCTTGTACTCCTGACCCGGTTCGCGCAAATGCGTGTGTAGATCGATGAATCCCGGTGCAACGATGAGCCCCGTTGCATCGAGCACGTGCGCGTCTTCGGGAAACTTCTCGCCGCGTTCGACCAATCCCACAACACGCCCGTCTTCGACCAGCAGACTACGGCCGCCGGTGTTAACTTGCTGCGCCGGATCGATCACATAACCATTTGCAATCAGCAGCTTCATGCCTGGCTCACCTTGCGTTCTCGTTTCGGTTTCTTCGCGGGCGGGCGTTCGTCGTCCACAGGCTCCGGGTGACTGCCGCCCGCCAGTAAATAAAGGACTGCCATTCTTACGGCGACACCGTTTGTGACTTGATCGAGAATAAGCGACCGGCTGCCGTCGGCGATCTCCGATGAGATTTCGATGCCGCGGTTCATCGGGCCCGGATGCATGACGATCGCGTCCGGCGCTGCGCGTTCGAGGTGTCGCGACTGCAAACCGAAGTGAACTGCATACTCCCGCATGGACGGAAAAAACGCAGCGTCCTGGCGTTCGCGTTGTATGCGCAGGATCATGATGACGTCCGCGCCTTCGATCGCGTCCTCGAATCGCTTCTCGATCCGGAGTCCGCTTTCAACCAGTTCTGCAAACTCCTCAGGGACGAGCGTGCCGGGTCCGCCGACGCTCACGGTCGCGCCGAGTTTTGTAAGTAAAAACACGTTCGAACGCGCGACGCGTGAGTGCAGGATGTCGCCGAGTATCGCCACTTTCAAACCGTCGATGTGGCCTTTGTACTCGCGGATCGTGAGTGCGTCCAGCAGGGCCTGTGTCGGATGTTCGTGTGCGCCGTCGCCTGCGTTTACGATCGGTGCGTTTGTCATGCGCGCAAGATGTTGAGGCGCGCCTGCCATTGAGTGACGAATAACGATGCAGTCGGGCGCCATCGCTTCAAGATTGCGCGCAGTGTCGAGGAGCGTTTCGCCTTTGCTTACACTCGACGTGGAGACGCTGATGTTGACCGCGTCCGCCGACAAACGTTTGGCGGCAATCTCGAAAGACGTTCGCGTTCGTGTTGACGGTTCGAAGAAGAGATTGATTACTGTGCGGCCGCGAAGTGCGGGGACCTTCTTGATCTGGCGTTGAGAGACTTCGCGAAAAGTTTCGGCGGTGTCGAGCAGGTGATTGATCTCGCCGGCTTCGAGTTCGCGGATGCCTAAAAGATGGCGGCGGTTGAAGGTTGTGTTCATGCGTACGGTTCGGCTCATAAAAAAAGCGGCCCGTGGCCGCTTCGTTACGCCGTCTCTGACGGTCGCTCGACGATTACCACTCCTTCTTCTTCGTCAAAGTCCTGAAGCATTACCTTGATGATCTCACTCTTCTTCGTCGGCACGAGCTTGCCAATGTAGTCGGCCTGGATCGGCAACTCACGATGTTCTTTGCCGCGATCGATGAGCACCGCTAACTGCACACGGCGCGGGCGTCCGAAGTCGATCAGTTGATCGAGTGCGGCGCGGATCGTCCGACCTGTATAAAGGACGTCGTCGATCAGCACGATGTTACGGTTATCGATGTCGCCGGGAAGATCGGTACCACTGACAACGGGCTTTGCGCCCACTGTCGAGAGATCGTCGCGATAGAGAGTGATGTCGAGTATGCCGACTGGCGGGCGATAGCCTTCGAGATCGGAAATCTTCTGGGCCAGGCGTTCAGCGAGCGGAACGCCGCGGCGTCTGATGCCGACGAGACACAAGTCGCCGGCGCCATGGTTTTCTTCGACAATCTCGGACGCAAGACGCGCCAACGCGCGATTGATG
>DASUPZ010000007.1:0-3961 GCA_036280855.1 Pyrinomonadaceae bacterium
AGCTTGAACTCTGAACGAAGTGACCGGAAGTGAGGAGAATTAATGAGAGTGGTAGGGCAGCACGCGCCCAGTAAGAGCAACGTCTTGAGCCCGAGAATACCGGCACTTGCGATACCCTGGAAGCGTGTTGCCCTCTACGCGATGGACTCAAATCCCTGCTCGCCGAGCGTGACGAGATAATAACGTTGTTAGCCCGAAGTGATCCGGCAGCCACCGATCGTTTGTTCGCTGTTTACTCGGCATACAACAAGCTCGCAAACAACGGTGGCTAGCCGTCTCCTCACCCGCCCGTATTAACTCTTTGACTTCGTCAAATTAAGCTCTTTCTCGAGCTTCGCGATCTCTTCCTGCACTCCTTCTTTGAGGTCGGGATTCTGCAACTTCGTCAACGACTTCTTCAGCGCGGTGATACGTGCAATCGTCAGCGCCTGATCGGCGGGAACAGCGATGTCAGGCGGCACGCCCGTGCCTTCCCAATTCGTCTTGGTGATCGGGCTGATCGCTCGTCCCGTCGGTACAAAAATTCCGAAGTTTTCGCTGAGCCGGAAGCCTCCGCCCGGATGCGCGCCGCCGCCGGTTGTCTCGCCGATGATCGTTGCGCGCTTGAGGTTCTTCAGGTTGTAAGAGAATTCTTCAGCGCCTGAGAACGTGCGTTTACTCGTAAGCACATACACGTCTTTGTTGAGATAACGTTTTCCGGCCACTTCCTTCCTGGTCCAGAACTCATCGGTGCGATTACCTTCGCGCCAATAAAGATCGTTCAGGTGGACCGGCTCAGGACCAAACAAGTAAGAACAGATCAATGCAACCATCGCGGGGTTGCCGCCGCCGTTGCCGCGCAGGTCGATGATCAGCGCGTCAGTGCCGTTCACAAAGTTCATCGCCGCAGCGACTGTGTCGGCGCCGAGTTCCTCATCCATGAAGTTGCGGAATTCGATATAACCGATATTGCCGGGCAGACGTTCAACCTTCGTGAAGCCGTGATTCATCCAGCTCAGTTCGCGCTTGCGTTCTTCGCGCTCTTCAGCAGTCGGCTCACGACGCTGGCCGCGCTCCGGAATCCCCCTGTGTGAATAGCGCACCCGCAGGTGTTTGTCGTTACTGACGGCCTGCAGATCTTTCGTCAGCGTCATCGCAAACTCTTTGGCGCTGGTGATCTGATCGTATTCCTTCTTTGCTGCACGGTCGCGAATCGACTGTTCCATCTTCTTCGCAACTTCCGGAAAGACGTACGAATCGTTGAGACGTTTCAGCATCGTATCGATCACCTGCGTCCGCGTAGCGGCGTCGATCGTGAGATCGGGTTGTTCAGGCTGTGCAACCGCGACATTCGCGATTGAGAGCGCCAGCAGTAAGAGCATGGCCAGCCGAATAACGGCGCTGCGAGTTGTGGACATTGAGAATTCTCCTTTTAGTAGTAAATCTGAAACTTGTGGTTCTATTTGCGATCGACCAGGCCGAGCAACACCAGGTTTGCGACATCGGAGGCTCGCTGCTCGACTTCTTCACGTTCGCCTAATTCGGTTGTGCTAAGACTGTAAGGCAACAGTCCGTTGGTCGCTTGCAGCAACGCATGCGCAGTAGCGTTCGCATCGTCAAAATTGAGCTCGCCTGACTGCCGGCCACTCGCGAGCACTTCGGCAAAGATCCGCGCCTCCGCTTCGAAGTACATCGCGCGCCTTGCGAGCAGCCCCGGCCGTAGTGCTGCGAGGAGATCGTTCAGGCTTTGCGTGTAGTGCTGAATGCTGTCGAAGCGAAACAGCACGCGCGTCAGTAACATCGAGCGGAGGCGCTCCGCGGCGGGAGCATCTGAGCGGGCGATCTCCCGCAGCCGATCCTTGAGACGGTCGACGATCCGGTCGACGTGGGAGAGCACTACCTCCTCTTTACTGCTGAAGTGGAGATAGATGGTGCCCTTGCCGATACCGGCTTCGATGGCGATGTCCTCGACGGTCATTTTCCGGTAACCATAACGGGCGAGAAGCCGGTCGGTGGCGTCGAGGATCGAGTCTTTTACTGCTTCTTTAGGGGCAATTGCGGCCATTTTAGAGGGGCTTGACTGCTGACCAAATTCGAGTTTCAGTCAGTAAGACGCATTGGGCGGGGAAAAGTTCCGAAAAAAATTGAGCCTCCTTGGACAGGGCCCCCTCCTTGGAGTGCGCCGACTTGTCGGCGCTTGGGTCCCACGTCTAGCATGAATTCCGAGTTGGGACCAAAGCGGCGACAAGTTGCCGCACTCCAAGGAGGGGTCAACGGTCGCCGAAGACCATGATGAGAATAAAAATCGCGATCAGCACGGATGCGACCAGCAGTGCGATCTTGATGAAACTGTATGGTCGCTCGCCCTGGATCTCACCGGTGCGGCCGTTGACTACGATCTGAAATACCTTGCCGTTGTAGCGATAGGCGCCCGCGTAAACCGGGAGTAACAAGTGCTTGAACGAAACATGGGAGTAAACGATAGAAATTTCGTCGATCCTTTGTTCGTCACCGCCGATGTCGTTGCGCACGTCACTTTCGATCGAGGGCGCGATTATCTGCTTGGCCGCGTCAAAACCGGATTCGAGGTCCACCTGGTAACGCTGCGCTTTGAACCCGGCCAGGAACGCAGGTTCGTACGGTTTCAAGCTTTCGAGATCCCAGGGCTCCAAAGCCGCAAGCCGATCGGGCGAGAGCGAGAGTGTCGCCGGGATCAGCACATCATTGAACCAGGCGGTCACTGTCCCCGACGCGGGATACCAGCGTGTGTGCCTCACCTGCCTTGTACGTTGCACCCGTTCTCCTCGCGAATCTGTATCGTAATAGGTTTGAGTTTCGTAGTAGTGTTCGCCGCGCTGACCCGTGTAATCGGTGGTCGTGTTTGTGTCGTACGTCCAGAACGGAATATAGATGCCGTGTATCGCGTCGGGTTCTGCGAAATGCTTGAGGTCGTTAGGCGCAAACCATCTCGACGAAAGCCATTGCTTCAGCCCCGCGCTTGCTTGTTTTTGCGTAACGGCGAAAGGGAGTAATCCACCGGGAGTCAGGATCGGATCTGCCGAGACCGGCTGGGCCACGATCTGCACGCCACAGAATTCGCATCGACCTGCGACTTGAGGTGGTGTGAAGATCGTGCTGGCGCCGCAACTCTGGCATTTAACTTCGAGTGCATTCGTCGCGAGCGTTGCCATCTGTGCGGGCGGCATTCGCAGGTGTAGTTCGTATGATTGCTCCTCGACTTGTTTGTTGCTTTCAGGGATGGCTTGTTTGTGGCCGCAGTATGGACACGTGAGGGAGCCGTCGCCCGGTTCGAACAGAAGATCAGCGCCGCACGATGAACACGGATAAGTATGGATCTTATTTGCTTCCACCATCGCTTACACGTATGATTCCGGCTCCACCTTTCCTCAGGAGCACAAAAAAAATGAACGACCGGAAATATCGTCACCGCGGCTACATGGATAACAATCGTGAGCCGGAGCGACCAAAGCCGCAATCACAGCCTCAATCACAACCTCGCGATCGTGATCGTGAAGGACCACGCTCGCCAAAGATGATGGCATTTGGTGAGACGGTGAAGTGCGCTGCGTGCGGAGCAAAGGCGCCCGCAATCAGCCTCGATAGTTCTTGTGAAAAGTGCAAAGCCGATCTTCACACCTGTCGCCAATGCACGTATTTCGATCCGAGCGCTCGTTTCGAATGTCGCAAGACGATCACTGCCCGCATAGTTAACAAAAACGCGCGCAACGTTTGCGAACTATTCGTCGCACGCAGCGTTGTCGAGCGGCAAACCGGATCATCATCAGGCAGCGGTCCGACTAACGCTCGCCAGGCGTTCGCGAACTTGTTCAAGAAATAACGCTACTCACTTCCTCGGCCCATTCCGAAAACCCGATCGAAGAAACCCGCAACTGCGGAGTTGACCCGGAGCATGTTTGCATGTCGCTGGAAGTGGTGCGTGTCGTCAGGTATCACTAACTCC
>DASUPZ010000008.1:0-4471 GCA_036280855.1 Pyrinomonadaceae bacterium
TTCTTTGTACTCAATCTCCTGCGTTTTGTAGCCGGGATCGAGATAATCCTGAAACTCGCGTCCGAAGTCGATCTCCTCAAACGCATCTCGCTGCGAGTCGTCGCCCGCTCCGTCTTCAGAAACTGCGTCATCGTGTTCGCCGCCTGCCAGAGATTCGCCAACCTCGGCGTCGCCGGTGGCAGGTAAACTCGACAACACGTCCGCGTCGCCTGAACCGTTCGTAGAAGGCGGTTCGGCTTCGGGAGTTCGATCTTCGAAAGGCGTGTCAGAGCTCGCGAGATGATCAAGCACCTTCTCGGCGATTTCCTGTACTTCTTCCTGGCTCGGCACTTCTTCGAGCACGGGGTTTTCCAACAACTGTTGCTGAATGAGATCGCTCAGCTCGAGCGTCGTCATTTGTAACATCTCAATGCGCTGTCGCAACTGCGGCGTCAGCACGAGTCGTTGGGAGAGGCTGGTAGTAAGCTTTAAAGACATTCCTCAGTACAGGTTGCCGAAACTCAACTTCTTCTTTTCGGATTTTGCGGCTTTAGCCGCACGGCGAGGATTATAACCGATCACCGCCGATTTGCGTCTCTGGTTTAGAATTTGCAATGAAGAAAAACTGCACCACACACAGGTGAAGACACAAAAATTTGAACAATGGTTACTCTTTTGTGTCTTATGAAGCGGGCGGTCCTACATGCGGAATTTCTCGCCCAGGTAGAGCCGGCGAACTTCCGGGTCCTCAGTCAAATCTCTTGGTTGGCCGGAACGAAAGATCCGGCCCTCGGCCATTATATACGCGCGATCAGTCACGCCGAGCGTCTCGCGCACATTATGGTCCGTGATGAGGATTCCGATACCTCGATCTCGCAGGTAGATAATTACATTCTGAATATCGTCTACTGCCTTGGGATCGATCCCCGCGAAAGGTTCGTCGAGCAAAATGTACTGCGGCTCGGTCGCAAGCGCTCGCGCGATTTCCGTGCGACGGCGTTCCCCGCCGGAGAGTGCATCGCCGCGCGTGTTACGCACGTGACCGATGCCGAATTCTTCGAGGAGCTCTTCGAGACGTTTGAGTTGTTCGCGACGACGCAGGCCCGTGGTCTCGAGCACCGCGAGAATATTCTGTGCGGCAGTCATCTTGCGAAAGACGGAGGGCTCCTGTGGGAGATAGCCGATTCCGAGCCGCGCCCGGAGATACATCGGCAATTTTGTGAGATCCTGGTCGCCGAGAAGCACGCTGCCACTGTCGGGACGTTCCAGACCGACGATCATGTAGAACGTCGTAGTCTTGCCCGCGCCGTTAGCGCCAAGTAAACCGACCACTTCGCCTTTTTCAACCGTCAGACTAACGTCATCGACAACCCGGCGCCGCCCGTAATTTTTTACGAGGTGTGCGCTACGCAACGCGCTCTGAGAAACAACTTCTCCCTTTGAGACGCGTTGCAATTCTTTTTCAGTTTCGACAACTTTGACCATTTTTTGTCAGGCGCCAAGGAGGTGCGTCACGGTTTGCGGATCTTGTGTGTAGAACGCACGCGGCCGGGCGAGAGTGGACCACGCGTATCGTCTGCGGTGACTCGGCCGTCGCGGATCGAAAGCGTCAGACGATTTCCGGCGGTGTTGCCCTGCTCGACATCTTCGACGCGCGCCGGATTTCCCTTCAGCACCGCGACCTCACTCGCCGTCGTATATTCAACCCAATCGCCGGTTCCCTTCCGGCCAGGTTGAGTGAGCACGACGCCGCGCTGCGCGATCGTCTTTTCCATCTCGTTCTTCTCTTTCATGAGATAGACGTCCGCGACGCCGCCCGTGAGTCGATCCGTTCCCTGCTTTATATCGACGTTGCCCTCGTAGTGAATCGTGCGATCGGGATCCGAGTAGAACATGGAATCAGCAGCAGCAAAGACGGGAACGTTGTTCTCGTCTTTAACCTTCGCATTGTAGACCGTCGTCTGAACGTTTCCACTCGCTTCCATGCGTTTATCGTTGACGTAAATGATCAACTTGTCGCCGCGCACATAATTGTCGTCCTGCCACGCACGGGCATTGCCGTAATAGATCGCATGACCACTCTGATGACGAAACTCGGCACGCTCGCTCGCAATGTAAACAGGGCTCTTCGTCTTTGAAAAAGGCGTAGCGCCGTTGGTCTGTTCCTGGCTGTAGTAAGTGGTGGTGGTCCTTCCACGCGCATAAGAAACCGCGTTGGCGAGATCCGAATCGAGTTCGACGGCCTTGGTGCGCCCGCGTGAATCCCACACCGTCGGATCGCCGCCGCGCAGCCGGACCATTTCCTCAGCCGTAACGTACGACACATTCGCAGCGACACCGTTGCGATCGTTCTCGTTAAACTTACCGTCGCCCTGCGCATCGACGCGTTCGACGTCCTGCGTGTCTTTCAGAAAAACGGCGGCCATGTTTTGCGACGTGAAGGTTCGCGTGCCCCTGCTTTGCGACGGCTGCACCGGATCGAGCACGGCCTTTGCGCCGCCAGTCGCCTTGCACGTGCGCGCCAGATTGCCCGCTTCGAAGAATTCGCAGTCAAACTGCGGCGCCGTGAGCGTTTTGCGTTCGGCGCGAGCGCTGTTCACGACGGGTTCGATAAACAACTCCGCATCACCCGTGGCTTCGGCTTTTTCGAGGTCGCGGCCGGTGATGCGCCAGGTAAGTTTGACGCCGTTCGCCGTAAGACGTTTGCTAGCCGCGCGCGGATCGTTTGCCTTCGACTTCGGCGCACTCATCGTGATAACCGGACGCCCGCCCGCGACCATGTGCTTTAACAAACTCTCGTCGTTATGCGCCTGGAATTCGACGTCGATGGAATTGCCGCCATTTATCTGCACGTCAGACTCGCCTTCGAGCGTGCGGGCCGCGACGTTTTGCGTGGCGAGCGCGCGCTGGAGTCGCTGATCCTGGTCCATAAAGAAGTCCATGTCGAGCGACTTCACTTCTGCGGCGCGACCGGGTTCCATCACGCGCAAATAAGAATTGCCTCTGAGCTCCGCTTTTTCGAGACGCTTCTGCTGGTTGAGAAAAGCATTGAGATGTTCGCCACTCAGGATGTCGCTTTCCTGTTCGACAGTGACGCCGCCCATAAACATGAGCCTCATCGACTGCTGCTCGAATGTTCCACGCGCGGCTTTGATCGTCACGGGACGCGCGCGCTTTGACGATTTCACCGATTCGCCCGGCGCGATCGTCAAGTGAACATTGCTCTTCAGATCGAGTCGTTTCGCTTTCTGTTCGACCACTGCGCCCGTCGATGTGCCCGAAACGTTTTCGCGTTCGAACGCGACGGGCGCATCGGTTTGCGCGACACCGTTATCCTGATCGAAGGAGAGTGCCTCGGTATTGACCTTCAGTTTGTCTTTCGTTTCGATCTTGACGTTACCGAGAAATGAAACAACGCTCGTTTCGGGCTGGTAGATCGCGCGCGTGGCGGAGATCTGATCCGGCGTCTCTCCCTCGGGCGGATAAACAGCCACGCTCACGTTTTCGAGTTCATGATGACCGTCGGAAAAGGTGATGTCTTTCGAGGCCTTCACGTGCAGGTAGAGGCGATTGTCTTTGGTGACGCGTTGTTCGTAACCTTCAACGATGCCGGTGACTTCTTTCGACAGTTCCGGCTTCTCAGATTTCGCTTTGAACTTCTCTGAGTTGCGCAGTTTGTAATAGGAAACACCGACGACTGCGACACCCACGGCGAGTAAGGCAAACGCGACGAGGCGCGTGATCATCGGCACCCTGGCCCGCAAGCCAAGTGCGATAGCGCGTTTGCGTGTTAATTCCTGCATCTCAAATCCAACACTTTCAACTGCATTCGATAATCGCCATTCCAGGCACTCGTTTCGAGCATGTAGGCGAGTTCGATGCTGCCGTTCAAGCTGGGCGTTCGCCCCGGCGACTCAACACAATTCCACCAGACAGCTTCGAGCGGGCGGTTTTGCGGCCCCGCCAGTCGCATCTTCAAATGCCGGTCTTTGATCACAACCGGCTCCGACAAACATCGCAGCCCTCTCGTCACAAAAACCGGATGCGGATTGCCCGCACCGAACGGTTCGAGCGCTTCCATCTCTCTCGCGAGCGCAAACGTCACACTCTCCGGCGGTAACTCCAAATCGACGTTCACACACGGCTCGAGATCATGCGCCGACAAACACGACGCTGCATGTTCGTTCAAACGCCTTCGAAACTCCGGAATTCGCTCGGGCCGGATCGTGATCCCGGCGGCATGCGAGTGCCCGCCAAACTTGTCAAACAGATCCGCGCACGCTGTGAGCCCATTCAACAAGTGATATGCCTCGATACTGCGTCCCGAACCGTGCGCCACGTCACCTTCAACCGACAACACGACGCATGGGCGGTTTAGTTTCTCCGCAATCTTCGAGGCAGCGATTCCGATCACGCCTCGATGCCAGCCTTCGCCTGCGATCACCGCGACATAGTTCTCGTCCTCGCCGAGTTCGGCAGCAGCGAGATCGAC
>DASUPZ010000009.1:0-6632 GCA_036280855.1 Pyrinomonadaceae bacterium
GGGAGAAAAGAGCAAAGGAATTGCGGAGATGTTGAAGAAGGCGGGCGCTGTGCCGCCGCCGGATGTTGATGCTGCGACGCTTCAGTCGTATGCGGGAAAATACAAGGGCGAGCCGGGACCGGAATTCACGATTACCGCTAAAGAGGGTGTTTTGTTTGTGACCGGGTTGGGGCGCGGTGAAGCGCGATTGATGCCGCTGGATAACACGACGTTCCGGCCGCTGTTTGCTCCGCTGAAGCTCACGTTCAACGTGGAGGGCGGGAAGGTCACGGGATTGACGTTCAAGAACGCACAGAATACGACGCAGATGAAGCGTCTCGAGACGAGCCAATAGTTTAGTGGTTTAGAGTTCAAGCTTTAGCTTGAAGCCCGAAATAGCAGCCTAGAGGCTGAACTCTGAACGCGGATCTACGCGGATTTCTACGCGGATTTATTAGGTCCTATCGGTCCTAATTTCTTTCTTCTAAGGTCGAAGCCATGAAACGATTCACATTATCTTTCCTTCTCTTAGCGGTCGCCTGCACCACGGCCGTCGCTCAAACACAGAACTGGCCGCAGTTTCGCGGTCCCGGCGCGACCGGCGTAGTCGAAGGTCCTGCCAGACCCGTGAAATTTGACGCTTCAACGAACGTGCGTTGGAAAACGGCGATCCCCGGCCTCGCTCATTCAAGCCCAATTGTCTGGGGCAACAAAGTGTTTGTCAGCACCGCAATCACCAGCGGCAAAGACGAAACCCGCTTCGGACTTTACGGCGACGTCGCCCCAGTCAAAGACGATCCGAAACACACGTGGAAAGTCTATGCACTCGACAAAGCTACCGGAAAAATTCTCTGGGAGCGTGTCGCTTACGAGGGCCTTCCCAAAGTCAAACGCCATCCGAAGTCGACGCACGCCGATTCAACGCCCGCCACCGACGGTAAATACCTGATCGTAAACTTCGGCTCCCACGGTCTCTTCGCCTACGATCTCAACGGCAAGCTTCTGTGGCAAAAAGATCTCGGCGTGCTCGATGCCGGATGGTTTTACGATCCTGACTATCAGTGGGAATACGGCAGCTCGCCGGTCATCTACAAGAACATGGTGTTCATTCAGGCCGACCTGCAAAAGAATTCCTACATCGCCGCTTACGACATCAAGACCGGCAAAGAATTGTGGAAGACTCCGCGTGAGGAACTCCCCTCGTGGGGCTCTCCCACAATTTATGAAGGCAAACAGCGCGCGGAGTTGATCACGACAGGACCGAAGAAGATTCGCAGTTACGATCCCGCCACTGGAAAAGAGTTGTGGTGGCTTGGACCGATGTCGGAGATCACCACGCCGACGCCTTTCGTCGCACACGATCTCATCTTCATCACGAGTGGTTACGCACCCATTCAACCGATCTACGCGATTCGCCCCGGCGGCAGCGGCGATCTCACGTTGAAGGAAGGCAAGGAATCGAGTGAGTTCATCGCGTGGAGCAAGCAGCGCGGTGGTCCATACATGCCGACCCCGATCGTTTATGGCGATTTGCTTTACACCTGCTCCAACCAGGGCGTGTTGACTGCCTACAACGCAAAGACCGGCGAACGTGTTTACCAGGAGCGAGTCGGCGGCACTGGGGGCGCGTTCACGGCATCGCCTGTCGCTTCCGATGGAAAGATTTATCTTTCGAGTGAAGACGGCGACGTTTTTGTCGTAAAGGCAGGACCGAAATACGAATTGCTTGCCAAGAATCCTGTGGGCGAAGTCATGATGGCAACGCCCGCAATTTCGGATGGACTGTTAATCGTGCGCACTGTCTCCAACGTATTTGCGTTTGGGGAAGCGCCCGTTTCGAAGAACAAATAAGCCGCGGATCCGCGCGGACAGGCACGGATAGTAAATGTAAAAGGAACGAATTACTGTGAAACTAACACGACGAATTACCATCGCCCTTACTATTGGAATCGCTGCGGCCCTGGCCGGCTTAGGCCTCATGGCTGAAGCTGCCTCGGCAGGGAACTGGCCGCAGTGGCGTGGAGCAGACGGCTCGGGCGTCTCAAACGAAAAAAATCTTCCCTCCGAGTGGAGTGCAACCAAAAACATCAAGTGGAAAACCCCGATCGAAGGCCGCGCACATTCGTCGCCCATCGTTTGGGGGAAGATGGTGTTTCTAACTACGGCCATCGAAGGCGCGCCTGTGGCAGGAGCAAAGGCGGCAAAGCACACGCTGGGAGATAAGGAGTTTGTCCATCCCGACAGTATCGGCGCCGATCGTAAACATACTTTCAAGGTCCTCGCTCTGGATCGCGATAGCGGCAAGATTGTGTGGCAGGCAACTGCGTGGGAAGGAACGCCCTACGACGATCGGCACCGCAAGAGTTCCTATGCTGCATCAACGCCGGCCACTGACGGCAAGATGGTTTATGCGTACTTCGGCACCGAAGGTCTTTATGCTTACGACTTCAAAGGCAAGCTCGCGTGGAAATTTCAGCCCGGAAATATCGCCACTTTAGGCATGGGAACAGCCACGTCGCCCATCCTCTACGAGAACCTCGTGATCCTGCAGTGTGATGAAGACAACGGAACGGCTTCCTTCATCGTTGGCCTTGACAAGACGACGGGCAAAGAAGTTTGGAGAACCCCGCGAAAGATCCAGGTGAGCTGGTCTACTCCCATGCTTGTCCGCACACCGAAACGTGCGGAGCTGATCGCGAGCGGCACGGAGCACGTCATCTCTTACGACCCGGCAACCGGCAAAGAGCTCTGGCGGCACACAGGCCTGGAGAGTAATGCGATTCCTTCACCCGTTGCGAATAACGATCTGGTGTTTCTCGTCGCAGGCTACCCGAAGAAACTCGCAATGGCGATTCGTCTCGGCGGCAGCGGAGATCTGACCGGAACGCCCAGTGTGCCGTGGAAATACGAGAAAGGTACCGCATACGTGCCTTCGCCGATTCTTTATGGCGACTATCTTTATCTGACAACCGATCGCGGAATCCTTACCGCTATCGATGCGAAGACGGGCGAAGTTAAATACGAAGGCGGGCGTATTCCGATCCCCGCGACGTTCACTGCTTCACCGGTGGCATTTGAAGGAAAGATTCTGATGACCAGTGAAGATGGCGACACGTTCATCGTGAAGGCGGGTCCGAAGCATGAAATCCTCGGCACCAATTCGCTTGGCGAAGCTGTTTACGCGTCGCCGGCGATTGCTGACGGGCGCATCTTCATCCGCGCTGAGAAGAACCTCTACGCTATCGGGAATTAGCCACAAACAAGCACAAAAGGGCACTCAAGCCAAAAGCACAAAGGGCAGAAAGATTCTGCTGTCTTTTGTGCTTTTTGTGCCTTTTGGTGGCATCTCGATCCGGAAACATTCTTGCCTCGCGCGCGTCTAACCGTTAATAATCAATCGTCTGCGCCGTTCCCATACCAGACTGACAGAAAGGGGTTTCCCGAATGTTTGACCAAGAGACGCCGGCTCCCTGGTACCAATCCACGGTCGTAATTGTCGTAGCCTGTATCCTGCTGCCCCCGGTGGGGCTCGTGCTGCTCTGGCTAAACCGAAAGCCGCCCATCCACACGCCGGTCCGTAAGATAATCGGCTCGCTTGCGCTCGTACTGCTCGGCATCGGGTACGTCTTCCTCTTCAACGCTTGGCAAAAATGGAGCCAAAACGACGCACACTTCACCGCCCTCGAACAGCACCGGCAGCAACAAGCGTCGCAACCTGCTGCCACGGCTGCACCTGTGGCAGCGACGAGCCCTGTTCCCCAGGCAAGCGCGTCGCCCTCGCCAGGCGAGACCTCTACGGCTCCGGCGCCTGCGACGGGACGAAATTACTGGACCAACTTCCGCGGTCCGAGACGCGACGGCAAATACGACGAATCAACCGTCTCGACAAACTGGCCCGCGAACGGTTTACCGGTCGTTTGGAAACAACCCGTGGGCCTCGGGCACTCGTCGTTTGCTGTTGCTGATGGAAAAGCGTTCACGCTCGAACAGAGGCGCAACCAGGAAGTTGTCGCTGCCTATGATCTGAACAACGGCCGTGAGCTCTGGACGCAGAAATGGGACGCCCAATTCAGCGATTCAACCGGCGATGGACCACGTTCGACTCCGACCTGGGACCAGGGCCGCATTTACGCCCTCGGCGCAACGGGTGAGTTGCGTTGTCTCGACGCAAACACCGGTTCAGTTGTCTGGGGCAAGAACATCCTCTCGGATAACGGGGGAAGCAATCTGCCCTGGGGGATGGCCGCGTCACCGCTCGTCGTCGACGACAAGGTGATCGTGCTTCCGGGTGGCACCTCAGGCAAATCAGTCGTCGCATACAACAAAATGACAGGCGCGCCGGTTTGGAAAGTGCTCAACGACACGCAGGCCTACGTTTCGCCAATGTTTGTCGAACTCGGCGGGCGCCGGCAGATCGTGGTGGTGAGCTCGACGCGTGTGGTGGGGCTCGTCCCTGAAGATGGATCGCTTCTCTGGTCGCACCCCTGGGACACGAACGGTGGCATCAACGTCTCGCAGCCGATCGTCGTCGATCGCAATCGTCTTTTCATCTCGTCAGGCTACGGAAAGGGTGCTGCACTCATCGAGTTGAAGCCCACCGGTAACACGTTTACCGCGTCAACGATCTGGGAAAACATCAACATGAAGAACAAGTTTAATAGCTCGGTTCTTCATAACGGTCACATCTATGGTCTCGACGAAGGAATTCTGAGCTGTCTCGATGTGAATACCGGTGAACGCAAATGGAAAGACGGTAAGTATGGTCACGGGCAGGTGCTGCTGGCCGGCGGGCACTTGATCGTCACGACTGTTGACGGTGAGGTCGCACTCGTGAAGGCTTCGCCGAGCGGGTTCACTGAAGTAGCGAAATTTCCGGCGTTGAAGGGCCAGACATGGAATAATCCGGCCCTCGCAAATGGACGCTTGCTCGTGCGTAACTCGAGCGAGATGGCGGCCTACGATATCTCGGGCCGCTGATTTTACGCGGATTACGCGGATAGATCCGTGTAATCTGTGGCTAGGCTTTAGTGAAAATCCTCTTCGCTTCGAACGACCCATTCGGGCCGTCAATGTACATGTCGATCACCAGTTCGCCCTGGGTATTGAGGGTCCACTTCCTCACAATTTGCGTTGTGACTGGTCCTTTCGGAGTCTCGGCCGTGGTGACATCAGTTACCGTGATGCCTTTGTCGCCGGGCATCCAGGTCGCCGTGCGTTTTCCCTTCGGCGCCGGTTGACCCGCGGGCGCATTCGGAGGTACCGGCGGAGTAAAGTCGTATTCCTTACCGTCAAGCGTGTAAGTGTCCTTCACGCTGCGTTCGTTGCCCGGCTGGATCAGCTTCGTCTCAACCTCGATCTTATTCTCAGTCTGCGAGACTGTCATGGTCTGCGTCATGTTTGCGGGGATGCCGAAACTTCGCGCTCGATCCATGGTCCATGCGCCGTTGAAGTCTGGTTTCGTTGCAGCCAGTGTGAACACTGCCGACAGAGCGATGATCGTCGCTACGGAAATCACAATCCTTGTTTTCATCTCCGGGCTCTCCTTATTCAATTGCGTGTCTTAACGAGTGAAAGTAGTGGTCCCGTCATAAACGTGGTGACGAGCGCCATTAAAACCATCATTGCGAAAATACGTCCCGAAAGAATACCGAGATCATACCCGATATTCAGCACTACGAGTTCAACTAATCCTCTGGTGTTCATCAGCACGCCGATCGCGAACGCGTTTGACCAGGTCATTCCGGTCCAGCGTCCCATCAACATGCTGCCGCCGAGCTTGCCTGCGATTGCGACCAGGATGATGACAAGGCACAAAAGCCAGTCGTTCGGATCGTTGAGCAGGCCGATCTGAGTGCGCAGGCCCGTGAACGCAAAAAAGAGCGGCAGCAGTGCGTACGATCCAAACGCCCATTTGTCTTTGAGAAAGTCCCGAAACTCCGTCGACGACGGCATGACCACGCCGGCCAGGAACGCACCGAAAAGAGCGTGGATGCCGATTGTTTCCGTGATCAGCGCGCAAAGCAGAAAAAACGCCAGGATCATCGGCACCAAACGACGTCTGTGCAACTGCGAATCCGGGTCTTTGATCACACGACCGAGTTGAGGTCGTACGATAAAAAACATGGCGGCTGCAAAAATCAGTGTCAGTACGATCGTGATCGCGGAGATCTCGACACCCGTCGCCTTCACGAGCGCTATCACGAGTGCGAGGATGCACCACGCAGTAACGTCGTCGACTGCCGCACAGGTGATGGCGATTGTGCCGAGATAGGTTTGCGACAGGTTGCGATCTTCAAGGATCCGGGCCAGCACCGGGAACGCGGTGATGCTCATCGCAACCCCGATGAATAACGCAAATGCGTTGAAAGAGGTTCCTTGCGGCGCAAGATCCTGATAAAGAAAAAACGACAAGGCAGTGCCGAGAAGAAAAGGCACGATGATGCTGGCGTGACTGATCATCAGCGCGGCTGTTCCTTTGTCTCGCAGGAGCTGTACGTCCACTTCCATGCCGACGATGAACATGAAAATCACAACACCGATTTGACTGAACAGACGTAAAGTTTCGAGTGACGCCGGCGGAAAGAGAAAGGCCATCGCCTCGGGAAAAATCAATCCGAGCACTGATGGGCCGAGTACGATGCCCGCGACCATCT
>DASUPZ010000010.1:0-4452 GCA_036280855.1 Pyrinomonadaceae bacterium
GAGTGCGGCGGCCTGGCGCCGCTTTGGTATCGATCACGCACGATCGAATAACAAAGCGGCGACAAGTCGCCGCACTCCAAGGAGGCGCCGAGAAATAATTTCGTCTAAACCTTATACAGTCGGTTATGATGGGTGCGGTGTGGCCTGATTCCGCTTGAACATCCCCATCCGGTTGTTTGTGCATCAAAAGTTGGCTCTCCTTTAATAAAAAGCATGACGCTGCGATTGACTAATCTCTGTTTGTTTTTACTACTGCTGTTCGCGGTAAGCACGAACGCGTTTGCGCAGGTCCCTATCGCAAGCCCGTCGCCGTCGCCGTCGCCGTCACCTTCACCGGAAGGCAGACCGCTTTACGGTTTGCAGGGAGTGCTGATCGAAACTCTCGACGGTCAGATAGTCTCTTCGCAGAACGAGACCGAACAATTCAACCCGGCGTCGAACCTGAAGCTCGCCACTGCGCTGGTCGCACTGCGAACGTTTGGTCCGCAGCACCGCTTTGCGACAGGCGTATGGATTGAGGGCACGCTCGATAAAACGAACGGCGTGCTAAACGGAAGTCTTTACATTTCCGGGCGCGATCCATCGTTTCACTACGAACACGGCGTGCTGCTCGCACGCGAGATGAACAAGCTCGGGATCAGGCAAGTGACCGGCGATCTCATCGTCGCACCGGGCTTCACGATGAATTTCAGCTCCTCCGCCCAGCGTTCCGGAGAGCGTCTCTACGACACACTCGATTCCACACTTCGCTACGCTGAAGCCGTGCGAGCATGGAACTACGAACGCACGTTGCTCAACGATCGAGCGAGTCTTGAAACAGTGCCCAGCGTGGCGGTGATGGGAGAAGTTGTAGTCGCACCGGTTGCGCCTTCGGCGAAACTTCTGCTGACACAAAGATCGAGCAAGCTCGTAGACATTCTCAAAGTGCTGCTGTGCTATTCAAACAACTTCATGGCCGCCCGAATAGGCGAAGCACTCGGTGGACCTGAAGCAGTGCGCCAGCAACTGATCACTGAGCTCGGGCTGACGCAGGACGACTTGAAGATCGCTACGTTAAGCGGCCTCGGCGTCAATCGCGTTTCGCCGCGGAGCATGATGAAGATCTATCGCGCGTTGCTCGCGGAGCTGAAGAAACACAAGCTCTCGCCCACAGCGATCATGCCTGTTGCCGGGATCGATCCAGGCACGCTCGAGGATCGTTTCAATGGCCTCGCGTGGCGCGGAAGCGTTATCGCGAAAACCGGAACGCTGTTGAGAACTGACGGCGGTTCGAGTTCCCTCGTGGGTCAGATGAAAGCGGCGAACGGCGAGGTCTTACTTTTCGTGATTATGAATCAGCGAGGCAGCGTGTCGAGGTTCAGAGAAAACCAGGACTACCTCGTGATGCTGGTGCAGAACATGCGTGGTGGACCAAAGGCGTTTGAGTACAAACCGTTGATGCTCAGCATGCAACTCTCTAACACTGAGAGCACTGTTGCTGGCAGCGAGGAGTACGAGCCACCCTCGCGATCAAACTAACGCGCGCCCAAGTAAAGACGCCCCGGCTATCCCAAAGGATAGCCGGGGCGGTTTACCGTCCAACCACTTCGCGGCGTGCGGCACCGCAACCGCAGCGGGACGATTCCTTGACTTACCCATTCACTTAATAGACTGAAAGCCCATCTGATTCCTGTAAATCCTTCTCATCATGAAAATCATGTAGGAAGCTGACTTCCGTTCATCGTTACCTCCGGTAACACCAAGCGCCTCCGCATCAACAAAATCACCCCAAAATCCACGCAATAACTTACGGCATGAACGTTGCCTATCTCTCCGCGGAAGACCCCTAGTTCTCTGCCCGTCCGGAGGAGTGATGACCAGAATCAAACGAAAACAAAAAGGCTTCACGATCACGCAATTGATCATCACCCTCGCCGTGGCCAGTGTCGTCTCCGCACTTGCCTTCCTCGGCATCGCCTCCGCGAAACAGCGAATCCGCCTGACGAACTCTTCCCGCATGCTCGCCAGCTATGTTGAGAAGGCGCGCGTGGATTCGGTCCGGCGTCACCCGATGACGTCCGAGCTGATGGCCGGGATCGAAGTTCTCGACACAACTCGTTACCAGGTGAAGATGGATTTTGATGGTAATGGGACAGTTGAGACTAAGATCTTCACGCTTGATTCAGGTGTGGTGTTCGCTACTGACCCGATCGCGCTCGTGTTTGACTGGCGCGGACGCCTGGTGGACCTTCCGTTGACCGAAGTTAAAGTCAGTATTGCAATGCAGTGGGGCACTGACGCCAACGACCAGAGAATCGTCGACGTCACGCGTTCGGGCGACGTCACAATCGATAGCGACGTTTATCTCGACGACATTCCGGAAGTGAACGTTAACGTAGGCGGATTGACCGGCATCGACTCCGGCTCGACGATGAACGCCAACAACACGGCCACACCGACGCCCACGCCGACACCAACACCCACGCCGACTCCGACTCCAACTCCTACGCCTGACGTAATCGAAGAGCCAACTCCACCGCCATCGGAAGATCCGACGCCAATCGGCAATCCGGACGCAACTCCGACGCCGACGCCAACACCCACGCCGACACCTACTCCGACGCCGACACCGACACCCACGCCGGTTCCGACGCCTACGCCGTGCCTGGTGACAACTTCGACCAGCCCGAGTCCATTCAGTTTCTCGAAGCAAGGCAGTGGCGTCGTAAGTTTCACGGTTAATCCAAGTGGAACGGTGACGTTCAACAGCGGTCCAAACAACCTGAGTGTTACAGCGGTTTCGGCAAATACGTTTGTGGTTAAGTCACTCAACAATACGCGAGGCAATTTTACTCTCACATTTGATACGCCTTGTGGTTCCCGCACAGTGAGCTTGAGCGTGACCAACTAACCGATCAGGTGAGGAAAAGAGATGAGAAGGCAAATTAAAAATCGGCGAGAGCAAGGTTTCACTTTAATCGAGACAGCCTCGGCGCTCCTGGTCATGATGATCGGCGGGCTCGGGATCTGTGCGGTGTTCACCTACGCGATCAAGAACAACACCGGCTCGCGCGATCGCGCGGCGGCCATTGCTGTTGCGCAACAGGAGATGGAGTCGTACCGGAATCTGATCTTCACGGATCCAGGGCTTACGGCCGTAGCGGGCGCCACTAAAACAGTGACGAGTGCAGGCCGGACTTACACGGTGCGCACAACGATCGCCGACACGAGCGCCTCGATGAAGACAATCACGATCCAGGTAACGCCTCTATTGAGCAGCGATCCGTGGGCACTCGGAACTGTGGAAATAAGCGTGCGGCGGTCTGCATTTTCATTAGGTGCCTGGGCAGGTGGAGCCTGAAAGGGATTAGAAACATGAGCGCCAATATCAATTCGCAACGCGGCTTTTCGCTGATCGAGCTTTTGATAGCGATGACGGTAACGGTCGTCATCGCCGGTATCGCCAGTACACTCGTGGCCCAGTCGTTCCGGATGCGCGCGCGTGAGGACGGACGCTCTGACGCGATCGCTGACGCTCAGCGTGCTCTCAACATCGTCTCGCGCGAAATCGCAAACTCCGGGTTTGGTTTGCTCGACAACGGGATCGTTCCGGGCGATACGGGCCAGGGTTCGATCCGCTTTCGCGCAAACCTCAACGCCTACACGCGTGACGACGCGGGTAATCCGGTGTCCGGCAGCGATGCCGTCAGCGATCGCGACGAAGACATCAAATACACGATGTACAACGACGATGCTGCGAATCGTCACTATCTCGTTCGCTACGATGCGATTCTCGGTGCAGTGGACCAGCGCGAGGGCACAACAGTGCTGGCAAACAGGCTCGATAGTTTTCGGCTTCAATATTTCGACAGCACCGGCAATGAGTTGGACGTTGTGACAACTCCGAGTTCGGTTATCAGCGCATGGAAAGTGCGCATGACAGTGGGCGTCATTCTCCCGGCGCAAGGTCAACCCGGATCACCCGGCTATCAACCCGAGACGACGATCGATCTTGTTTCGGATGTCGTCTTGAGAAATGCAAGTCAGATTACGTTCTAGTCGTCCGCCGGAGGGCACAACATGGATCGTCAGATGAGAACAGCTTCGGATCGCCACGGGGAAAAAGGCGCTGCACTCGTTATCAGTATCCTGATTGCGACTTTGCTGCTCGCAGTTGCCGGAACGGTGATATTGACCAGCGGCATGTCTGCCACCACTTCGATCGATGCTACAGCCGAGTTGCAGGCTTATTACGGCGCGGAGTCGGGATTGGAATCGGCTCTGAACGTGCTGCGCGGGCACCGGGCGCCCAACGGGATCCCGAATACGACGAAAATGGGATTTCGAACTGCCGTGGATCCCGCCAAATCGAACCACCCGAGCGACGACGCCACAGAGGCGCGACTCTCGGCCTGGCTCAGCTACGGTGTCGATTGGCGTGTGCGGCCGGCAGGCGCGAATTATTCCTATGAA
>DASUPZ010000011.1:0-11260 GCA_036280855.1 Pyrinomonadaceae bacterium
TGTGCCGCAATCGACATCAGTAGCTCACGATCGGCCGAGGAGTATGCAAAGCCGCCACGTCTTGGACCAAACGAGAGAATTCCGACCAGCTCGTTCTTCTGCCGTATCTGGATCAGGATTCGCGAGTTGATCGTGCGCAGCACCTCGTGTTCACCAGCACGTTCTTCACGCGTCGAAGGCAACACTGAATTGAGTGCCTGTGCCCAGGTTTCGAGTTCACGAGGCTCTATAACGAGTGGAGTCGAAAGGTTCATCAGGCGACGCACGACGAATGCGCGTTTATTCAACTGCAGAGGCTTGCTGCCACGATTCGTTTCCGCAGTTCGTCCTTGAGCGGCCAGGACGCGCAGGTTGAAGTTCTCACTCGCATCATCGCGGACGAAGATGGCTGCGTTGCTTGCGTCCAGTGCAAACCTGACTCGCTCTGCGAGGTTTTGGTAAAGCTGATCGATTGAGGTGACGTGGCGTGTTCCCTGTCCGAGGTCGAAGAAGATCTTCCGCTCGTCGTAGGGTGTGGGTTCGTAGTAGCGTTCGATCTTTGGCAGCAGGCGGCGGCGAGCAACGACGTGAATGATCATGAACGCCGAAACCAGGGCGAGAGACACCATGACGTCCATTCGCCGCCCGTACGTATCCATGGCACTCATCCGGCCGCCGGAAAAAATGATGAAGTAAACTGCGATGAATACGAGTGCTTCGACGGAGAAGTAGATCCGCCTGAGGGTTAAACGTCCTTTTGACTTTCGCCACAGACGGCGCACCGCCTGCGGCGTCGGCACCTTGACGCGCGGCAAGATCCTCATTGGACTGACAAATTCCTGGGATTTTCTCTAAAAATCTGACCTTTTCAAATTTAGGACACCGCCGCCCGCCGTTATCTGGCAGGTATTGAGGGTGCGTGATGTTCAAACCATCCTGCAAAGCATACTTCGCACCTGAAATAAAAGGCCACTTCCAGTCATAATGATCGGGCCGTCTTTTGCCCAGTATTCCCTTCAGCGAGGAGGATGCCTCATGCCTCGGGCTCGAGTCTTTCAATGTCCAGCTTGCCGTGAGTTCATTGCGACAGATGCAACCCGCTGCCGTTTCTGCTCGTACCCAATCGACGCTCAGACAGCACAATCAGCAGCAGACGCTCAAGACATCGAAAACAAGCGATACATGCGCAAGCGTTATGCTCGACACATGCTTACCGGCGGAGGGCTTTGTCTTCTTGGATTGTTCATCACAGCAGTCACTGTCACGGTGGCGCCGTTCCCGGAAGTCGTCGAACACATGGATTTCACTTTCGGGATGGTGATAGTTGGAGCGGGCGACTTCATCTACGGCCTTGCGGGCTGGCTAAGCGAGCTCAAATAATCAACCGCCGGCGCTCCACCCGTGATTAAAATCCCACCAAGACACAGCCGACCATAGCCCCTAGCACACAATCCGTGATTTTTTGTGCTTATCCGCGGCTGAAACTATACTAAACCCATGCCTGCCCGGATGTGTTTTGCCGTTCTTGTTCTACTTACGATCCCAGCGATGGTTGCGGCGTGTACGTGCGGGCTTGAGCCTTTCCCGTGCGGCCAGAGTTGGAAGACGGGCGACGTTATCTTCGTGGGAACAGTGAAGTCAAAAGTCCCGCTCGACAAAGTAGAAGTCCAGGGCAGCAGTATCCTGATCGACCGAGGGTTTTCGTATTACATTCAGGTAACTGACAGCTTGCGTGGTCCATATCTTGTCGGGCAGGAGATTGTGATTGAAACAGGCGGGGGCGGGGGCGACTGCGGCTACCCGTTCATCCCAGGTAACGAATATCTCGTTTATGCCAACGGCTCGCAACGCCTCGAAACAAACATCTGCACGCCTACGCGACCGAAAGTCATGGCTGGCGCAGTTATCCGCCAACTCCGCGCGCTCCGAGATAAACAACCGCTCGATACTCTATTTGGCACGATCGGAATCGAACCAACAGGCGCAGGCTACGAAGACCTGATCGAAACTAAGACGCTCGCAAACGTGACGGTACGCGTGATCGACAGCAACAAACGGGAATATACGACTAAGACTGACAGTGAAGGATTTTACTCGTTCAGCTCTTTACCGCCCGACAAGTACACGATCCATGTGGAGTTCCCTGCGGGTTTCAGCCTGTGGCAACACGATGCGGGCAAGCCGTTTACAATGGAGATCAAAGAGGGTGCAAACTGTCCCGTAAATCTATTCGCGCGGCCTGACGGCCGCATCGCGGGCACCGTTGTTAATCCGAACGGCAAAGGCCTCGCCGGGTTTGTGACGATTAAGCCTGAGGATCCGAAAGAGGCTGAAGTGGCCAGCCGTCGTGGCGGACTGCCCGGCTACACAACTGTAGACGGCACGTTTAAGCTCATGCAATTATCGCCGGGCCGGTATCGTCTGCTGTTCTATCCGAAGGTTGGCGACAGGATAAGCTTCGCAAACGTAACTTACTCCCGCGTGATCGAAATTGGTATTGGTCAGCACGTCGAAGACTTTCAGTTCACCATCGAACGAAAGAAATAATCGCCTCACGCCATGTCATCAACGCACGGAACGAACGTAACTCAACTGCTCCTCGACTGGCGCAGCGGCAAGCAGGAAGCACTCGACTGCCTGATGCCGTTTGTCTACGACGAACTCCGGCGGCTCGCGGCGCACTACATGCGAAAGGAGCGACGCGAGCACACGCTGCAACCGACGGCCCTTGTCAACGAAGCCTACATTCGTCTCGTCGATATGAAAGTGTCGTGGCAGGATCGCACACACTTCTTTGCCGTGGCCGCGAGGTTGATGCGGCGATTGCTGGTGGACCATGCAAGAGCGAATCAACGCGAGAAGCGCAAGGGTGGTGGACCAACAATCTCGCTTGACGAAGGTATCGAGGTTTCGTTTGAACCGGATTCGAAGTTACTTGCAGTTGACGAAGCCCTCACGAAGTTGGCTGAGTTTGATCAGAGGAAGGCTGAGCTGCTCGAGTTACGTTTCTTCGGCGGATTGAGCAATGAGGAGGTGGCCGAGGCTCTGGGTGTGTCTCGCGCCACCGTGCAAAGAGAATTGCGGCTGGCCAAAGCCTGGCTCAGCCGCGAACTGCAACAGGATTAGCAGGATTGATCCGGATTAGCAGGATTTACATGTCAATCCTCACAATCATGTCAATCCTGTCATTCAGAGTGGTTCTTGTCTCCGTAACCGTGGCGTCCACCACAGACCGTACACGCAGTTGCAACTTCAGTGTTGTCGACTCGATGCTGCACGGGCTTCACGGTTTTCAAATACGCAAAGATCGCCTTCAGATCCTCGTCAGTCATATTTCTGAAGTAGCCCCACGGCATGATCGAATTCAGCTTCCGCGAACCAACATGCCCCGTCCGAAGAGTCTTCACGAAAAGATCTTCGTCGTAATACGAGATACCCGACGGATCCGGTGTGATGTTGGCACTCGTAACCTCACCCCATGGACCGTTAAACCTCATGCCGCCGGCGAACGCCATTTCCGTTATGAACTGGCCGTCCTTCCTCATCGGCGTGTGACATGACTGGCAATTTCCCAGCGTGACCAGATACTTTCCACGCTCGACCGGATTCGACATATCCGGACCAGCAACGGCCGCAGTAATCGGCTCATGCGGCGGCAGCAAACCTTTCACAGGTTCGGGTAGTACTGTCTTCGGCACCGCGTTGCGAACCGGTTCGATCGAACGCAAGTAGACGATCACCGAAGCGAGATCCTCATCCGACATGCTTCTGAAATTCATGTAAGGCATCATCGGAAACATACGTCTGCCGTCATGACCGATGCCTTCACGAATCGCGCGCGCCAGTTGTTCGTTGGACCACGATCCCGCGCCGGTCTCAACGTCAGGCGTGATGTTCGGCGCGTAAAGCCAGTCCATTCCGTCTTCGGCGAATGGGGTGCCGGCGCCCTTCCTGCCTTTCTTCGGTTGCGCGCCCGGATTTTCCCAATCCACTTCAGAGTGGCACTGGAAACAATGTGCCGGTCCTTCGACGATATAGCGGCCGCGTTCGAGTCGCGCCGTAGTCGGCTCGAAGTTGAGCCCCTTTCCAGACGCTTTCGTTGCCTGGTTCTTGAAACTGTAGCCGACGATGCCCAGAAGAACGCCCGTCAGCATTACGGCCCCGATGGACAGTTTGACGACGCCCCTATTCCCTTCCATTTTCCCGTTTCTCCTTCAAAATCTATGCACTTCACCCTGAATAGCGATAATCCGCGGTGATTTGTGTCATGGAGATCGGAAAAATTTTCGTCAGGAAATCAGGCGCCGGAATCTTTCGATCGCGAGTTCCTCGCTAAAAAGGGGAAAATCGTCGCCGAAAAACACGTGCAGATTGCACATTGTCACAACGTACGCATGGTAGATCAGTCGCGCACTCACGTCCGCTCCGAGCTTGCTGAGCGTTGTGGCAACGGCTGAATTCTGACTTGCAATCTGTGCCCACGCTTCGCTGGACGGACCCTGACTTAAAAGATCGAGCACGGCCCGTGCGCGCTGGCCCACCGACCCTGGTTCCTGAACATACGCGTTCGGCACCAGAAAAGGACTCTGTGATATTTGCACCAGCACACTCGGCAGTCCCGATACTTTCTCAGGATGGGCAGGATTGAAACTGTCAAAGATTACCTGCCTGCGCACATTCGTTGTATTGATGAACATAATGTCCATCACGCGCAACAGCGCCAACACTTCTCCAATCAACGGAATGAGGCGGCGACGAAAAGGACTCCACGGTACGCGCGCTGAAGCGTTGACCACTACGAGATGAGCCGGCGGCGTTCGTCCATTAGCCAGATCACGCCAAAGCGCGACTCTTTTTGCGAACCCCCTGGCCCACTGGTCGCCCATGTTGTCGTAAACGCCACCGTCAGTCAGCACCATGTAATCAGTTGGCGTGGAAGGACCACCCGGAATGCGCGGCGCGCCAGTGAAATTGTGTCTTTTGGCCGGAAGCGTGGCGGGCGGGAAACCGCCCGGATACGCCGCCGAAGCCTGAACCGCATGGGCCAACAACATGTCAGCCGGTGTGCCGTGGCCGAGCGCGTAGCTGTAGACGAAATCTCCGGCGAAGTACACTTGCTCGGACGAGCGAAACTCCGTCGAGCAGATAACATGGTCCAACCCGCTCTTCGCGAGTTCGCTCAGACGAGTTGAACGGTCCCCGGGAGTAAACAGCGTTTTGTTGAACGCGCGAGCACACATCGCACCTCGCTTGCCGGCAAACCAACCCCACAATGCAAGTCCGATCACAAATGTCAGAAGCCTCAAGTATTCGGGACCCCAGGGGATCAGCAAAAGCGCAAGGACCAGGAGTCCCGAAACGATTAGAACCGCCACATAGAGCTTTGATATGAGAGGCGCGAACAATGTTCCTTTCAACGCGATCTGTGTCGCGAGTGGCGCAGCTACACTTCGCCGGAACTCTTCCCCGTTTGTTTGTTTGAAGTTGAGAGTCTGCCCCACGAAACCGTTGGTCAGAGAGCCACCGGATACTGAGGCAATTGAGGATACGCCGGCGTTAGCCTTCGCATCGACGAAGTACATGAGAGCGCCAAGTGCGAAAAGCGTTGCACGATGCCCTCCGCCAGACAGGCTGATAGCCAGACTCTTCGGCTGAGCGTTTTCGGAATCATTCATGGGGGATGAACTCCTCTAACAATTAGTCTTAGATCATCGAGATCAAAACACCGGGCCGGCGCTCACGTCCTGGTCGAGATCGTCACCTGTTTTGAAAGCGGTAAGCTGCTGCAGGATCTCGCTGAGCGCCTGCAGGTTCAATGGTTTAGTGAGGTGAGAATAGAAGCCGGCGGCGCGTGCGCGTTCGATATCGCGCACCCGGCCAAAGCCGGTGATTGCAATCACGGGAACGTGTTCGCGGCTCTTGATCTGGCGGAGTTTCTGCAAAAACTCGAACCCGTCCATCTCGGGCATTGAGATGTCTGACAGGATCACGTCAAACTCTCGTTCGGCCGCTATGCGCAAAGCGTCGGAGCCCTTTGATGCGGTCGTGACGTTTGCGCCGCTGACCTTGAGCAACTGCTCCAGCATTCCGAGCGTGTCTTCAGAGTCGTCAAGGATCAGAAAATTTTTCTGCGAGAAGACGTTTAGTTCAACCGGACCCGATGGCGTCATCGCCGGCGACGCGAGTGGCTGCGTTTCGCGGATCAAAGGCAAACGAATTGTGAAATGCGCGCCTTTGTTTGGACCATCCGATTCGGCACTGATACTCCCGCCGTGAAGCTGCACGAGCTGCCGCACGAGCGCGAGGCCGATACCGAGACCGCCGTGCTTGCGACTGTTGCTCCCGTCGGCCTGACGAAACATCTCGAACACGTGCGGAAGAAAAACGGGATCGATGCCCTGTCCCGTGTCGCTCACAACGAGCACCCCTTCGTTGTTCTCATTCTTCAAACTGATCTTGATGCTTCCACCGGGGGGCGTAAACTTCACCGCGTTGTTCAATACGTTCCATGCGATCTGCTGTAACCGCAAACGATCGCCCTCGACGAGCAGCAGCTGATCGCTGACATTCATACTGATGTCGATCTGTTTCGTCGCTGCATCTTCGCGGACAGTTTCCACGGCGCTGTCGATGATCGCCGGAAGTGAAACTGTTTCCTGGTTCAGCGAGATCTTGCCGCGCTGTAGTCGCGACAGATCGAGCAGGTCGTTGATCAACTGCGACTGCGACTGAGCATTGCGTCTCAACGCCTCGCCCATTCTGACGAGGCGTGGTGATTGTTCGATCTCCGGCAGACGCAGAAACAATTCCGAGTAGCCAAGAATGACATTTAGCGGATTGCGCAACTCGTGTGAAAGCGTTGCAAGAAATTCGTCCTTGAGTTGATTCGCTTTTTCGGCGGCGTCGCGCGCTTCCTGTTCGCGTTGCAGCAACTGTTCGCGCTCTGCTTCCGCACGCAGCTTCTCAATGGCAATCCAGGTGCGCTCCGCGACAGTTTGCAATAGCGAAACTTCTTCTTTGCTCCACTGGCGCGGCTGATCGTCGCTGGCCCAGAGCGACGCGACCCAACGACCGTCACGCAACAGCGGCATGGTGATATAAGCGCGCTCGCCGGTCGGTTTGTAAGTTCTTTCGTAATCTGCCGCGGTGCGCGGATCGATCTTCGAATCGTAGTTTACGACCGTTATTCCACGTTCCATGTCAGCGGACGTCACCGAGCTGTAGTCCGAAATCCGGTGCTCGCCGGCTACTGACTCCACTCCGTCGCAATAGTCGCGATGAATGATCTCGAGATCGCGTTCGACGTCGGTTTCGTTGAATAAACAGCGCCGGACGTTGAGATGAGTGCCTACCGTCTTTGCGACTTCATACGAGAGTTCGTTTGGATCGTTCAGCGTGCGAATCAGTTCGCTGACTCGAACGAGCACGTCGAGACGATTCTCAGCCCGCCGCTGTTCGTCGATGTCCTGAACGACGACGATTACGCCCGCTAACTCGTCGTTCTGATCGCGAAAAGGAACACTGAGCACGCGCGTCCAGATCTCTTTCCCATCTTGAGCCGTGTACAACATCTCGCAGCCCGGACTTACCGACTCGCCGCGCATTGCTCTCGCACTCGGCCATTCCGATGGATCGAGCAGCCGCCCTTCTTCGTCCCACGCACGCCAGCGTTGGGCAGTGGCCGGATCGAGAGACGAGAGTTTGTCGCCGACAAATTTGTTCAGGACTGAGTTTCTGATCACGAAGTGTCCTTCGCGATCGGTGAGTCCGATGCCGACGGGAAGTTGTTCGAGAAGTGCGGTGAGCGTCGCTTCGCTGTGCCGCATTGCTGAGTCAGCGCGCCGCCGTTCGCGATCGGTCCGGTTTAGTGAGACCGCCGTCCACCAGATCAACCCGCCGAGGACAAAGACGAAGGTTGACGTGAAGAGAGCGGTTGCGAAACCATGACCAAACCACGCATCCCGGATCGCAATGGTTCTGATCCAACCTAAAAGGACCACCAGCAAAAAGACCGGCCACATGCGTCGCGCAACTACACTGCCGGGACTATCACCCAGAAGCGCCGCGACCAGTCCTCGTTGCGGACGCGCTAGTAAAACCCCGGCGCAAAGACAGATAAACGCGACGACCGTGTGCAAGGCGATGGTGAAGTAGATGCCAATCCGCTCGTCTCTATCAATGCCGTAAAAGTAGTAGAGAAACACCAGCAACGTGATGGCAACAACCATCAGCACGAAGACGTTGCATAGACGAATCAACTTCGCCGAACGTGAGTTGAGAAGCAGGAGCGCCGGACCCAGTAGCGAGAAGTTGAGCGACGAGGCGACACCCATACGTCCCTGGAACGATAGTCCGGCCTCCTCCTTTGACTCCTCAAACAGTAACTGATCGATGCCGGCGTTCCAGCCGAAAAGATGTTGACTTAAGGTGATCAAACCAACGAGCGCAATAAGGCCCGCGCAAACCTGCGCCACGCGGCATTTCAGGGTTGAGGCAGACTTGTTATGCAGGAGAAAGATTGCGAACGCAGAGAGCATCAGGCAAACGGCAGTGTTTGCCTTCATCGTGACTAACGCAGGATGAACTCGCTTGAGTATGGGGCTGTCGAGAATCCAACCGAGAAATGCGGCGGCGCCGATACAAAATGCAACGCCCGCAAAAAGTACCGACGCGGTTTTGCAACGCGATAACTGGCGATCCGGAACCGGTGGTGATTCGTGCATCCTCGACAACCATCCTTTGATGCCGCAAGCCTGTCAAATGTACGTCACGGAACTGACAAGAATTACAGTATTCGCGCGGTCGCTTGAAAAATAATCGCCTGTTTTGTGCCTGGTGTGCTTCGTAAACTACTACTAAGCTTTCCTGCCACTTGCGACGATCATCTTTGCGGGGAACTTCATTTGATTCTGAGGAAAGAATTGTTGAACCGCCTGTTTGATTTCACCGGCCACCTGCGACTGCTCGTCTTCGGGAAGTTGGTTGAGCTTGGATCGCAATGTGTCGGACATTTTCGAACGCATGCCCCAGAACTCCTCCGGTGAGACTGGCGCCGCGATCTCGAATTGAAGAATTTCGTCTTTTACCTCAACGGCGCCCGCCTCTTTCATCACATTTGCAAGTTTGCCTGGCTCTGCGAAACGGAACGCGCCCGGAGCGTCCGGATCTTCGGGTTGAGATTTGACGTGCTGGTCGATTACGTTGCTGACCGCGTAGCAGAAAGGATTGAGTTCGCTTTTGTGCCAGACGACGAATGCGATATGCCCGCCCGGTTTCGTCACGCGAAGCATTTCGCGGATCGCGGCAAGCGGATCAGGAAAGAGCATGACGCCGAGCCTGCTGACAGCGGCGTCAAACGAGTTGTCGGGAAACGGTAAGTCGTCGGCAGAGCACTGTTGAAAGCGAACGTTTGTGATGCCACGCCGCTCTGCTTCGGCCCGGGCCGTTTCAACCATCTCGGCAACGACATCCGTGCAGGTTACAGAACCGGTTGGACCAACAGTTTGCGCGATCGTGAGCGAAGGTTCACCTGGACCACCAGCAACGTCCAGCACTGATTTGGCTTCATGGATTCCGGCGTGCTTTATTAAGGCATCAGTTAGTGGGGCGAACATCGTGCGAATGGTGGCGTTGTGTTTCGCCCAGTATTGCGCCGACTCATGCCACTGTTTGATCACATCACTCATACGATTACTATAAGAAAATGAAACGCATTCTGCTAATCAGCAACTCAACATTACACGGCAGCGGCTACCTCGATCACGCTGAAACTGAAATTCGCAGTTTTCTCGGCAACGTGAAGCGCGTGCTCTTCATTCCTTTCGCACTGCACGACAGAGACGCTTACACAGCGACCGCGCAGAAACGTTTCGAAAAGATGGGATTTGAGCTCTCGTCCCTCCATAGCGCATCCGATCCGAAGCAGGCAGTGCTCGACGGCGAGGCGGTTTTTACCGGCGGTGGAAACACGTTTCGACTGCTGAAAGCACTCTACGACTTCAAACTACTCGATCCGATTCGAGAAAGAGTCGAAGCGGGAATGCCGTACATCGGATCGAGCGCCGGTTCAAATGTCGCTGGTCCAACGATCAAAACGACCAACGACATGCCGATCGTCGAGCCGCCTTCCTTCAACGCGCTCGGCCTGGTTCCGTTTCAGATCAACCCGCACTATCTCGATCCCGATCCGAACTCAAAACACATGGGCGAGACACGCGAAGAACGCCTGCGGCAGTTTCTCGAAGAGAACGATACGCCCGTTGCAGGTCTGCGCGAAGGTGCAATGCTGCGAATTGAAAATGATGAGATCGTTTTGCGAGGTTCTACGGGGGCACGCATATTCCGAAAGGGTTTGGATCCTGTCGAGACCCTTCCGGGCGAGCAGCTCAATCGGCTGTTAACCGCGGATTAAGCAGATCCTAACCAGCCGCCGCTGAATCCTGCGCGTCGCAGGCCGTCGACTATGTAAGGACAACGACGCATGAGTCGCCAGATCAAACCCGTGCGATAGTTTTCGATCATCATCACGATCGGCCCCTGGTCCAGGCCGTAGTATCCCTTCGATACCCAGCCTTTGCCCTTGGCCGAAGCAAACGTCGGGTTGTAACTACACTTGAACCCATACTCGTTCGTCATCTCCGGATAGTCTTTGTTCAAACGACTGAGAGACGGCAGGACCACCTCGGGAGCAAACGGCAGCGACGCAGCGACCGCCCACGGCGCAAGCGTTCCATCATCTGGTCCATAAGGAAAAGAACGCGCGATGTAGTCGTAAAAACGCACCTTTCGCCCATTCATGCGTCGCACTGCCGGACCTGGACCATCGCTTGCCGTGATGCCCCAGCTAAAACGGCCGTAGCCCGCAAACTTCTTCGGATTACGCATGGCATAAGCTTGCTGCGCGTAGATCGCACGGCGACTGTTCTCAAAATAATTGATCGCCTTTTTGCGCATGTACTCGTCCTGGATGCCACGGAAGTCGATCCACATGTGCGAGAGGTGATGAATAAAAAGGGGACCAGCGTAAAGAAACTCGTGACCGTAGAGTTTCTTCCACTTGTACGTCCTCGTCCATGCTCGGTAACTCTCCGGCGGAAGCGGAAACGTCGGCGACGCAAGACCAAGAACGTACAGGATCAAAGCCTCGGAGTATCCGCTCCAGCGATACCTGATGAAGCCTGTTTCCGGTCGCCAGCCGTGTGAGACGGTCAGGGCGCCGTTTTGAGCCCACTGCCAGTCGGCACGTCTGTAGAGTGCGTCCGCGAGCTCGCGAATCTCGCGC
>DASUPZ010000012.1:0-10478 GCA_036280855.1 Pyrinomonadaceae bacterium
AATCTTTGTTGAAAACTTCAACCCAAACAACGAAAGGGGAATAGCAATGGCAGACGTAAAACCGATTCCAGAGGGATACCACTCGATTACTCCTTACTTGATCGTCGAGGGAGCCGCCCAGGCTTTGGAGTATTACAAGACAGCGTTTGGCGCAGTTGAACTATTTCGCATGGAACATGAGGGAAAGATTGGACACGCTGAAATGAAAATCGGCGATTCACCATTCATGCTTGCCGACGAACATCCCGAGATGGGACATCGCGGACCAAAAGCGTTGGGTGGCTCGCCGGTTGGAATCATGATCTACGTTGACGACGTCGATACGACCTTCAAACAGGCGATCGACGCGGGTGCCACGGAAACACGGCCGCTGCAGGACCAGTTTTATGGCGATCGTTCGGGTACGTTGACGGATCCGTTCGGTCACGTTTGGACCGTGGCCACGCACAAGGAAGACGTCGCACCGGAAGAGATGGAGAGGCGGATGGCTAACATGGCCGCCAGCGCCGGCGCCGGCCAGGGCAGTTAGCACGGATTTACACGCGGATTAAGCAGGCTTGGATCGGAGTTCACGGAGGCGGCGCTCGAGGAAGCGCCGCTCGCCGTCATTAGTGGCCAGGGCGAGCGCGCTTTCATAACTCTCCGCGGCTTCGTCATTTGATCCGAGGCGGCGCAGCATGTCGGCGCGCGCGGCATGTAGCAGGTGATAGTCGTCGAGTTCACCCGAGTCAGCAAGTTGTTCGATCAACTCGAGTGCCGGCTCAGGACCATGGGCCATCGCGATCGCGACCGCGCGGTTTAGCGAGACGACCGGCGAGGGCATCAGTTGTTCCAGAAGATCGTAAAGTTTGACTATCTGCGACCAGTCAGTGTCCGCGGGGCGAGCAGCTTTGCAATGCTCCGCCGCGATCGCGGCCTCGAGGGCGAATGGACCAGGCTCACCGCGCAGCGCTTCGTCGACGAGTGTTAGTGCCTCATCGATTTGCGGTCTATTCCAAAGTGTTCGATCCTGATCTTCGAGCACAACGAGATCTCCGTCTTCATCAAGTCGTGCCTCGCGCCGGGAGTCGTGTAACAACATGAGTGCGACGAGTGCTGTTGCTTCGGCAGGCGGTTTTGGTTCGAGCAATGCCCTGACAAGACGGCCGAGACGGATTGCTTCGGCGCAGAGATCTGCGCGTGCGAGTGGCTCGCCGCGAGTCGGCGCATAGCCTTCGGTGAAGATCAGGTAAATTGCAGTCAGCACTGCATCGAGCCGCTCGGGCATCTCGCTTGTGTCCGGCACGCTGAACGGAATTCCAGCGTCGCGGATTTTGCGTTTTGCGCGTACGAGCCGCTGGGCCATCGTGGCGGTTGGAACGAGAAACGCGCGCGCGATCTCTTCGGTTTGAAGTCCGCCGAGAGTGCGCAGTGTGAGAGCCACCTGGGCTTCGAGCGATAATGCCGGATGGCAGCAGGTAAAGATCAGGCGCAAGCGATCGTCGGGGATCTCTTCGAAATCGAGGTTTGGACCTTCGACGATCGGTTCGGAAGCGAAATCGGGATCCGCTTCGAGTTTTTGCTGTAGACGCGTTTGCCGGCGCAGGCGATCGATGGCTTTGTGTTTCGCAGTTTGGATGATCCAGGCGCGTGGTGAATCGGGGACGCCGTCAGTCCGCCACTGATCGACGGCGGCCGTGAACGCCTCCTGCGCCGCATCCTCGGCCAGTTCGAAATCTCCAAACTGTCGTATGAGGGTCGCAACAATCCGGCCCCAGTCAGATCGGTAGACTGCGTCAACTGCGAGGTTTGGGTTTGGAAGCACGTTTGATAATAAAAAAATTTACGTTCGTGTGTCGATTCGCAAGCTCCCCGTTCGATTTAACAGTGGAGGGACAAAAGTTCAGATGAAATACATGTTGCTGGTATACCTTGACGAAACAGCGTTAAGCGAAGAGGAACGGGAGCATTGCTACGTGGAATCAGCCGAACTCGCAAGGGATCTGAGTGATGGCGGAAAGTACATTTCGGCGGGCCCTTTGCATCCCGTGGCGACGGCCACGAGCGTTCGCGTTCGAAACGGGAAGCGCTTGATAACCGATGGACCATTCGCCGAAACTCGGGAACAACTCGGTGGTTACTATTTAATCGACGCGCGCGATCTCGACGAAGCAATGAATATCGCCGAGCGAATTCCGGTGGCGAAGCACGGCACGATCGAGATTCGTCCGGTGCTGGAGATCCAAGGTCTGCCGGGACAATAAAGCATCGAACTTCGTTCAGAGTTCAGAGTTCAGCCTTTAGGCTGCTGCTTCACGGACAAGCTAAAGCTTGAACTCTGAACTTATTGAAACTTAAAAGGAGCCCCCGTTTTATGAACATCGTACTCTGGATTATTCAGATACTTCTCGCCCTACTATTTCTTTTTGCGGGCGTTACGAAGCTGGTGTTGCCGATTGAAGTCCTGACATCAATGGGGTCGCCGAACCAGGTGCCGTTGCCGGGACTTTTCATCCGATTTATCGGCGTGTGTGAGACGCTTGGAGCACTCGGATTAGTTCTTCCCGGCGCGTTTCGCAAGCGGCGGGATTTGACGCCGCTCGCTGCCATAGGACTCGTCATCATAATGATCGGAGCTGTGGTAGTAACGATCATGGCCGATGGAGTTAAGGCCGGGATCGGACCACTCGTAGTCGGACTTCTTTGCGCGTTCGTCGCGTATGGCAGGTGGAACTGGAGACATCGTTGATTCATCATTCAACTGACAGGAAGGAGAGTTAAGCATCATGCAATTGAATCCATATCTGATTTTTAACGGCGACTGCGCAGAGGCTTTCAGGTTCTACGAGCAGACGCTTGATGCGAAGATCGAGGCGCTGATGACTTTCGCAGGATCGCCGGCGGCAGAACACGTTCCGGCTGAGTTTGCCGATAAGGTTCTTCACGCTGTGATGAAGATCGACGGGCAAACGGTCATGGCGTCAGACGCGCCTCCGGGTAAATACGAGCGACCGACCGGTATCGCGGTGTCACTCTCGCTCAACGATTATGAACGCGGTGAACGCATTTTCAACGCACTCGCGGAGGGTGGAAAACTTGAGATGCCGTTTCAGAAAACGTTCTGGGCGGAAGGTTTCGGAATGTGCTCGGATCGATTCGGCATTCCGTGGATGGTCAACGTCGAAGGACAGCATTGACCAAATAATCTGAGAATCACTTAGGAGAACACATGAGATACGTTGATGGATTTGTCGTACCCGTACCGGAGGAGAACGTTAAGCTTTACCGCAGCATTGCCCAGAAGGCAGGCAAGGTTTGGAAGGAGCACGGCGCCCTGCAGTACATCGAGGCGGCCGGCGACGATCTCGAAAACAAGTTCGGTGTTTCGTTTACGAAATCGGTCAAACTTAAACCTGGCGAAATACCTTTCTTCTCGTTTATCGTCTTCAAATCGCGCGCCGATCGCGACAAAGTAAACGCCAAGGTCATGGCCGATCCGCGCCTCCAGAAGATGATGGACGGTAAGTCAATGCCCTTCGAGGTGAAGCGCATGGCCTATGGCGGTTTCAAAATACTGGTGGACATGTAAGCCATGAATGTTCGACGAATAAACTGGCCGTTGTGGGTGGGCTTTCTGCTCACCCTCGCGGCATTTATGACTTACGTCTCGGTGTTTGTCTATTTTCCGGTGACGCGCGATTTTCCGTGGGCCAACCTGCTGATCTTCGCCGTCGCCGCTGTGTTTCTGATCATGGGATTGCGTCGCGGTTTTGCTTCCGATCGCCCGCGTCCCACACGCTCGAAGGTCGTCGCGTCGATCGTGAGCGTGCTTAGTGTCGCCGTGTTCGGATTTTTTATTTTCGTGTTTTTCATTGGGGGAAGGTCACTTCCGGCTTCCGATCGCGCGCCGCAAGTCGGCGAACGTGCACCCGAGTTTTCTCTTCCAGACACGACGGGCAAGCAAGTCAGTCTTACCCACTTGCTTTCAACACCCGTGAACGGCTTAGCGCCTAAAGGTGTGTTGCTGATTTTCTATCGAGGCTACTGGTGACCGTCCTGCAACTCCGAGTTGCGGAGCATCGAACAGAACTTAGAGAACTTCAAACAAGCCGGAATTCACCCCGTTGCGATCAGCGTCGATAGTCCTGAAACGTCGCGGGACCTGTCGCAGGACCAGGGCTACACGTTTCCGATACTTTCCGACCCGGGCGCTGAAGTGGCGCGGCGTTACGACCTGGTCCATGTGGGCGCAGGAGCCAATGGCGGGAATATCGCCCGTCCGGCGGAGTTTTTAATTGACACTACCGGGACGGTGCGGTGGTTAAATCTGACGGACAATTACTGGGTTCGCGCGCGGCCCGAAGAAATTCTCGAAGTCGCACAATCACTCAAATAAAAAACCGCCGCGACACCCTTAGATGACGATGGTTACAGCGGAGGTTTATTCATGCCCGCCGTGTTCTTCGATCAGACGCATCGCCGGCTCGTTGACGAAAACGCGCGCGTGAAACTGCCGTCCCCATCCGAGCGGCGTCACGTCGCGATACTCATGAGTGTTTTCCGTATCGAACCTGGGCGCGTATCCGGGATGCATCTTCTTACGTAGCGACGCACGAACATTCGGGTCCGCGCCGTGATCGAGCAGCAACTCCGCGAAGGGTGCGGCCTGCGGTTGTTGCTTGAAGTTCATCCAGTAATTTGGCTGCGAAACGACGGTCGCGAACAGCGCGGTGTGGCCGCCGAAACCGTCGGCGTCCACCGCGGCTTTGGTGTTCGGATCCATTCCGCGTTCGAGCAGCCATCGCGCGATCTCGATCTCGTCGTAATCAACGCACATGTGTAACAACGTTGTTCCCGCGAGCGGGGTGCCGTGAGTTGCCATGACTTCGTCGTGACAGCCGAGTTCCGGAGGATAGATCTCGTCGTGGGAGAATGTTCGTTCGAGCAGTTTTGGATCGCGTCGCAGATGTTCTTCGAGTAGATCAATGCGACCGCGATGCAGCGCCATCACAGGCGTGTCCGCCAATTTGACGCCATGCTTGACGTAAAGTTCGAGGATCTCGTGCTTGTCCGATGGCTTGCGGCTATCACTTTCGAGCACGACGTCGACGGGCGCGAGGCGTTTGCCTTCTTCATCGACAACTTTGGCGCCGAGTTCGAGCAGGAGTGCCGTGCCGGACGCACTGAGCGTGTAAGCTGGTCCACTAAGCGAGTCTTCCGGTAACGATGGGGAATCCATCATCTCGTACAACATGCGCGCGGTGTCGATCTTGCTTTGCAGCGCGGCGCGATCGATGGCGTGTTCGAGATCGCGAGCGCCGAGGTCGTAGAACATCCTGATGATGTTGTTGCGACCGAGGTTTGCTGCGTAACTCAGCGGCGGTCCCCAGTTGCTATTACGGATTCCGGCGTTCTCGTGCAGCAGGTTTGGATGATTGGTAACGAGTGTGCGGGCGGCTTCGAGGTCATCGCGCCAGATCGCGTCGATGAGATTGCAGGATTGGACCACGCGCTCCCAGCTCGGCGCGCCGTAAGTTTGCGCGAGCGCCAACTGCGCTTTCGGAAGGGTTATGTTTTCCGAACGTTGTAACTCCTCAGCTTCACGTTCGAGTTGGGCCAGGTTGGGGCGAACAGGGAGTTGGCGAATGGTGTCAGACATAGAAGAAATACTCAATCGGCTTTGCACTAAAAGTCACGTTCACACGCACTCAGGTGATTATTAGAAGCAATCATGTAAATCGTGTCTAATCCTGAAATCCTGTAAACAATCGTTTGTGCCTATACTCGAAATCAGCTTCACAGGAACATGATTATCAGGATTAACATGATTTTGCGCCAAGCCACTCAATCGTTAAGCAATGCGGCAAAGCGTGCCAGTGGTATATTTCCACCCGTGACGATGCCGACAACTTTCTTGCCGCGCAGCTCGTCGCGAATTCTTAGCGCGGCTGCGAGCGACGCGGCGCCTGAGCCTTCTGTGACTTGCTTCGCGTGCCGTGCGAGTAACTTCACCGCATCATTGATCTCGGCATCGCCGGCCAGTACGAAATCACTTAGGAGATCCCACAGGATCTTGTTTGTAAGTTCAAACGGAACACGCGTCGCAAGACCTTCGTGTTCCGTGTTCATCAGCGGATGAGGCTCGAGATTGCGGTTGCGCCACGCGTGCCACATCGCGGGTGCCGCTTCCGATTGAACCGCGATGACACGTACGTTTGGATTCAACGCATTCGCGACGATGCAATTACCAGCAGCACAACTGCCGCCGCCCGCGGGCGCAATGATCACGTCAACGTCCGGCAGATCTTCAAAGATCTCGAGACCCATCGTCCCGACTCCAGCAATCAACTTCGTCTCATTCGCAGAGTGGACGTAACGAAAGCCTTCTTCTTTCGCGGCCTGCTCGCAAGCGTTGCGCGCTTCGTCGAAGTCGCGACCGTGAAGACGAACCTCGGCGCCGAGTTCGCGCATGGCGCGCAGCTTCGCCTCGTTGACGTTCTCGGCAGGAGCGTAAATCACTACGCGGCTCGCAAAGAGACGACCGCCATACCCGATCGACTGACCGTGATTGCCTGTGGATGCAGAGACGAGTCCACGCCGTCGTTCGTCATCGCTCAGCGTGCCGACGAGATTCACTCCGCCACGCACCTTGAAAGCACCGATGGGTTGAAGGTTCTCGAGCTTCGCGTAGTAATCGCAGTCGAGTAGTTCGGAAAGCGCGTGAACGCGAATGAGCGGAGTCTTCGGCAGGTACGGTCCGATGAACTCGCGCGCTGCAACGATGTCTTCGAATGTTGGAACTTGCATTGGCTACTGCATCTTTCGATTTGAATTCAAGCGCCAGCGGTTTGGACTCCGGCAAGTGGCAACGTAGTTATCGCGTGTGAACTTCGGCATTTGCCCTGGTACGGCGTCCGAGATGTAAAGCACTGACGCGCCGGCTGCACTACCGGGAGATCCTGAAGCGCAAGAGTCTTCAAGGACCACCTCAAAATCTTCAATCACCTGCAGACGTCCATTTTGAAAACTTAGCAACGCAGCCGACTCGGTCACCGTGCCCTGGCCCGTATAGCCGTGCGTCATCAGTAATTCGTCGATGCCATCGCCATTGAGATCGGTCTTGCGAACGATGCTCTGGAAAAACTTTACATCAAACTCCGCAATGAGTTGCTGTCCTGCAAAAATCGCAACGCGCTTTGTGCCGAAGTTATCTGCGTGTGAGGCGTTGCACTCACTAACCGAAATTACGTACACCGTCTGCGACTGTCCGGCCGCGGTGAAACTTCCTTTCGCCGAATCGAAGATCGACGGAACTATTTGTCCGGCCTTTCGCGCCGCTGCCAATGGATCGGCGTCGCCGCTCGCATCAAACTTGGCATTGCACCTGTTGTCGTCAGCGAGATACCGGCGAAACACCTTTGATATCACGTATCTCTGAGTTGCAGCCGGAATGACAGCAGGGGCAACGTTCCTATTCACCCTGAAATCCAACAGCACCTGACGATTCTTGTTGGTGGCAGGCTTTTGGGCGAAAGCCAATGAAGCTACTACCAAAAGAAAGAGAATCGTTTTCATGTCGGGGATCCTTTCAAACACAGATTAACGCGGATTAGATTACACAGATTTACGTCCGGCAGTGAAGGGGGCTATTATCTGCGCCATGTTTAATAAACTTTCTATCGCAATCCTGATTGTTCTATTTACGCTGACCACCGCCGTCGCAGATGAGTGGTCTCAGTTTCGCGGTCCAAACGGAACCGGCGTCTCGGATACGAAGAACCTGCCCACCGAGTTTGGTCCAAACAAGAACGTCGTCTGGAAAGCCGAGCTTCCTCCAGGGCATTCGTCGCCGGTGTTGACGCGCGATCGCATCTTTGTCACCGCGCATGAGAAGGATTTGCTGTTTGTGATCTCTCTCGACCGCAAGACCGGAAAGATCCTGTGGAAAAAAGAAGTGCCTCGCTTGCGTGTGGGCCGTCTGCAAAACGTGAATGGACCAGCATCGCCGACACCTGTCACTGACGGCACAAACGTTTACGTGTTTTTCCAGGAAGCGGGCATTGTCTCTTTCGACGCGCAGGGAAAAGAGCGTTGGAAAGTGGCGCTTGGGCCATTCAACATCTTCTACGGCTTTGGCGCATCGCCGATTCTCGTCGACAACAAAGTAATCCTGCCGGTCGATCAGGACCATCCAGCGTCGTACTTGATCGCAGTAGACAAAGATAACGGCAAGGTGCTCTGGAAGGTCGAGCGCCCGGCAGTCATTTCAGGTTACTCGACGCCGACCGTCTATCAACCCAAACAAGGTCCAAAGCAGATCATTGTTCCCGAATCATTTCAGCTCTCGGCTTATTCAGTTGAGGACGGGAAACGTGTGTGGTGGGTTCGCGGGCTTGCGTGTGAGATGAAGTCGATCGCGAGTTATGATTCTGAGTATCTCTACATCAACGGCTGGGGCTTTCCTCAGAATCAACCGGGACAGCAAATTCCGACCACCAGTTTTGAAGAAGCGCTCGCGACGTATGATAAAGACAAAGACAAGGTGATCGCGAAGGAAGAAGTTAAAGCTACTGCCGCCGACGGAAAAATGCACAAAATCCTCGGCGCTGCCTTCGAAGCCTTTGACATGAATCGCAACGAGAAGCTCGACACCAAAGACTGGGACGTGTTTCGCGCGATGATGGAGTCAGAGAACGGACTGCTCGCGATCAAGATGGGCGGCGAAGGCGATCAAACCGCCAAAGCGATTCGCTGGCGATATCAAAAACCAGTGCCGCAGGTTCCTTCGACACTTCTTTACGGCGGCGTGCTTTACATGATCAACGACAGCGGCATTCTCCTCACGTTCGATCCGGCGACCGGGAACGTGCTCAAGCAGGGACGTCTGCACGGCGCGATCGATAAGTACTTCTCTTCGCCAGTCGCGGCTGACGACAAAGTTTTCCTGATTGGACAGGGCGGACAGGTCTCGGTGCTGAAAGCCGCCGGCGATTGGCAGGTGCTTGCAGTCAACGAACTCGACGACGAGGTTTATGCGACGCCCGCGATCGCAGACGGCCGCATTTACATCCGAACCCGTAGCGCCCTCTACGCTTTCGGTAAATAGCGTCTTCTGATCCGCGTTTTTCCGCGTAGATCCGCGGCTATTTTTCTTGCCACAAATCGCAAATTGTGGGTGTTTACCTCATTGAGCACCGCAACCCACTGATTTAGAGCGGAAATCAGTTTGCGAATAAAAACCAGGGAAGAACATGAGAAAGTTTGGCAGCATACGTGTGCTTTGCACGCTTGCGTTGCTCGCAGGCGCTTCTGCGTTACAAGCACAGACACCTCCTACGCCCGCATCCGATCCCGCCATCACTGCTCTCAGCGTGATGGGGGTCGTGTCTGAACTCAAACCGGATACACGCCAGGTAATCGTTACTACTGCCGCTGGAAACGTTGTCACAGTCACGCTCAGCGACAGGACCGTGTTCATGCGCATCCCGCCGGGTGAGAAGACCAGGGACAAGTTCATCAAGATGGCGCCCACTGATTTCGGGATGGGCGACAGTGTTTTTGCGCGCGGCCGTATGACCGAGGATCGCAAGAGCATGCCCGCGCTCGAGTTTTACGTGATGAGCAAGGGCGACATTGCCGAGAAGCGCGAGCGCGAGCGCAATGAATGGCGCACGCGCGGCATCGCCGGAACGATTACTGCACTGAACGCGGATACGAAAGAGATCACCGTCGATGCGCGGACTGCTGAAGGACCAAAGCCGATCGTTGTAGCGTCAACTGCGGAGACGAAGTTTCGACGTTACGCGCCGGATTCGGTCCGCTTCGGCGATGCGAAGTCGAGCAGTTTTGCCGAGTTGAAAGTCGGAGATCAGGTTCGTGCGTTGGGGACGAAAAGCGCGGATGGGGCGAGGTTTACACCGGAAGAGATCGTGACGGGTGCGTTTCAGACGATCAGCGGATCGATTACGGAGATCGACGCGGAGAAGAAGGAGATCAAGATCAAGGATCTTCAAAGCCAGCAGGTGGTCACGATCGTGGTGAGCAAGGATTCTTCGATGCGGCGGTTGACGCCGGAGATGATCGCGGCGCTTGCGCCTTCGAAAGATGCGAAGCCTGAGACGCCGCCGAAGGCTGGTGGTGATCTTCAGGAGATGTTTGATCAGCTTCCGGCTGTGGCGTTGTCGGAGTTGAAACCGGGAGACTCGATCCTTATTTCGAGCACAAAAGGCGCGGATCCGGCACGTGTTACCGCGATTGCGATCGTGAGTGGCGTGGGGCCGTTGCTTCAGAACCAGGCAGGGCGTGCGAGCGCTGTTTCGCTGGGCGCGATGAGTTTGGGTGGACCGTGAAGAGATAGGACGCGAGCGATTCCTATAGGTTGATATAGGTCATATAGGTCCTATAGGACCTATTCCGGAGATAAGATGAAAAGATTGTTTGGGGCTTTGTGCCTTTTGAGTTTGTGCTGTGCTGTGACGATGGCGCAGCGCGTGGGCTCG
>DASUPZ010000013.1:0-21043 GCA_036280855.1 Pyrinomonadaceae bacterium
CGACAATCCCCAATGTCCGTCGCGCCCCTGCTCGAGCACGTTTGAGTCGATGCCTGAGCCGTCGTCACGCACAATGATGCGCAAGTGTTTCGATGAGTATTCAAGTTCGACTTCGATCTTGTTCGCCTTCGCATGGCGGAAAGCATTCGTTAGCGCCTCGCGCACGATGCGATAAGCTTCGTCGCGGATGAGGGGATGCAACTCCCGCGGCGTGCCTTCCACGACGATGCGATAGTCTTTCGGTTGTTCATTTACAAACTCCTGCCCGATGTGCGAGAACGCAGTTTCCAGATCGTCTGTGTTGCCACTCGTCGTACGAAGATCACGAACAGCGTCACGGCTTTCCTCGATCACCTGTCCCATCATTTGCATCACTCGACCCACGATCGGTTTCGCAGGCGCATCGTCCTGGAGACGATCGTTGGCGACGTGTAACTGCATCGACGCACTAACAAGACCCTGCAACAGCGTGTCGTGCAGATCTTGTGCGATGCGTGTGCGTTCGGCTAGTCGTGCTTCAAAACGCAGGTTGAGCTGCCTGCTCACCTGGTGCACTCGCCAGCGATAAAATGCAAACAGCGCCGCGACCAAAGCGAGGACCATTGCGGAGCTGAACCACCACGTCCGCCAGAATGGCGGTGTTCCTTCGACGACTGCCACAGCGACAACACCGTTTCCGGTTTCAGGCAACACGAAAGGCGAAGAGGGCGGCACATATCCAGGTTCGACGAGGAGTGCGGCGTATTCCGTTCCGAGGTGTGTTTGGCTGGACCACGTTGAATCGGGATTGATCGTCGTAAACGGTTGATCGGCCCAGGGCTGCACGTACCATATTCCACTGCGTGCGTAAAGAACGACTCGATGTTCGCTGCGGGCGTTTGCGACGCTGCCGCTGATCGTGTCGAGGTCTATTACACCGCCTTTCGCCGCAGGTGGAATTTTCAGCACTTTGATCGAGGGGCCGGTGGGGCCAGGTTCGCAACTGCTGAGCAGCAAGATCAGTAGTGAACCGCTCAATAAGCCAGCAGACCTGCGCATGCCGTGGATTATAGGTCATATATGTCCAGCTTTGCCCAAAAGTCACTTGAGTTTCTGTTGCGGCTTCGCCGCCCGATGTGAGGCAGGGCTTCGCCCTGCCGTCAGGCTACTAAATTTTATGCGGGGCTGTGCCCCCGGTTCGGGCCTTTGGCCCGGGACTGCTTGGGCCAAGCCCGAATAGAGGGCATAGCCCAAACTGAAATTCAAAAGATACCGGCGCGGCATAGCCGTGCCTCACATCAGTCGGCGAAGCCGCAGCGAAGAGCCTTGGAAGGACTTTTTGGGCAAAGCCTTTATGTCCTATACGACCTATAATAGGCCTCGTGATCTCAGAGGAAACCAGGGCGGGCTGCGGCTCGTACTAAGGTCAGTCTCTGCAAGTTTGGCAACGACTTAACAGAACAGGAACAAATCGTATGAGCACGGATTTCATGTCAGGCGAAACCACCGTAAGCGACCATGATGTGACCCTGGCGATTCCTGGCGACGTTGCGAGTGTGCGCAGCCGTCTGGTCGAGGCCTTACAGCAGGTGGGTTACAAAGTCATCGGAGAGCAACCAATCTTTGCCAAACGCAGCAGGGAATGTGCGGCGCGTTTTGACTGCTCGCTGAATGCACTCGACTATCCGACTACCCTCACCGTCGCGTTGAAACAAACGAACGATGTTTCTGTTCTGGCGACCTTCAACTACGAGGTCAAGAGTTACGCGCACATGACGAAAGGCGATCGACAGACGCTCGCACGCGAAGCAGAAGCCATCGCGGCGCTCGCCACAGAACGCCACGCGATCTCGTCATGCCGCTCTTGTGGCACTCCGGTTACGGACGAGTCACACTTTTGCCGTCGCTGCGGTGCTCCTCTCGTTTCTGATGTGCCGGAACTCGAAGTGCTGCGGCTAACAAGAGGAACACGCGGAAGCTATCACAACATCGTCGGCGGAATGATTGTGCTCCTTACGACACTGATCTGTATGGGCATTGCCTACGCAGTTACGTCACATAAAGTTTTCGGCGCGCTAATGTGGCTGGGACTGGGCCTTGGCAGTTACGGGCTATTCGTTTTGGCTCAAGGTATGTGGCAACTCCATCGCACGCTTAACTCAAAAGCAGCGAAGAACGTAACAGCGAGCACGCCCGCGCGACTGAGTGCATCAATCACGACTGCCTTACCCGCACCCGCGCGAGCGTCAATCACAGAAGGGACCACCGAGCTGCTGGTCACACACGCTGCGCCTCGCGTCGCCGAACCGGTTCGCCGGAAAGATCTCGACACCGGCGAGATTGAGAGCGACCGTTTAATGTGATACAGGATTAACACGATAATTAGGATTCACATGTAAACGGGAGGTGTCGCGTGTTTTTTACTCTTCTTCTACTCCTGACTTTTGCTGTTCCGACTGTTCAAGCAACGAGAGATCCCGATGCTGTTGTGTCAGCGTCTGACGGAGTTCCGATTTACTATTCGGTGCAGGGAACCGGGGATACGGCGTTAGTGTTTGTTCATTGCTGGAGCTGCGATCGTAGTCTCTGGAAAAACCAGGTTCCCGAGTTCTCGAAAAAATATCGTGTCGTAACTATCGATCTTCCAGGTCATGGCAAATCGGGACAGGACAGGAAAAACTGGTCTATCGAGAGTTACGGAGAAGACGTTAAGACAGTCGTGACGAAGTTGGACTTAAAGCGAGTGGTGCTTGTCGGCAGTTCGATGGGTGGTCCGATAACGCTCGAAGCCGCTCGTCGAATGCCGGATCTCGTCGTTGGGATTGTGCCGGTTGACACTTTGCACGACGTCGAAGCGAGAGTGCCTCCCGATCAACTCGACGCGGTAGTGAAGCAGCTTCAGGCCGACTACAAGCCCGCGGTAACTGGTTTTCTGAATCAATTTTTCTTTGGACCTAAGACACCTGCTGCCGTTAAGGCCCGCGTTACTGCTGAGACGGCCGCCCGTCCGCCCGAACTCGCCGTCACAATCCTGAAAGCGATCTTCGCTTACGATCCCGCACCTGCACTTCGCGAGGTGAAGGTACCAATCCGAGCGATCAATGCGAACCTGAGGCCCACGAATCTGGAGGTCAATCGAAAGTATGCTCCGCAGTTCAATGTTGTGGTGATGGAAGGATTCGGGCATTATCCGATGCTTGAAGATCCGGCTGCCTTCAACCGCCATCTGGCTGAGTTTCTGCAGAGTTTGCCTCGGAAGTAGGGGAATAGGTCCTATAGGACATATAGGTCCTATAAGTCCTATAGGACCTATTTCAATCGGTTGTACTTCCGCATCACCTCTTTCAAACGATCGTGCGGAATCGCGTAGACCGTGTTGCCGTTGACGCCGGTCATCGTTTCAGCAGCAATCATCGCATTGATGATCGCTTCCTCCGTCGCTTGCACAGTAGCCAGGAATACCGGATTGATCTGATCGTTTGGCAACATCTGAACCGGGGCGACATTCGTTTCCTTTCCCGCACCGGCGTTCGCGGTCGAGAAGGCGATAAAGATGTCGCCGGATGAATTCCCTCCGATGCCGCCGTTTCTCGCGATGCCGAGTGAGGCACGTTTTACAACTCGCTTCAATTGATGCGGAAGCAGGGGAGCGTCTGTTGCAACGACCACGATTATAGAACCCGTATCAGCAGGCACTTCCTTCGGCATCAGATCTGTAATCTCACGGCCCACCGGCACACCGGCAATGGTCAAACCGCTGCGCCCGCCGTAGTTCGCCTGCACCAGCACGCCAACCGTATAACTCGATCCGCCAATCTCCACTTTGCGCGATGACGTGCCGATACCTCCTTTGAACTGGTGCACGACCATGCCTGTCCCACCGCCAACGTTGCCTTCTGCAACCGGTCCGGCACTGGCCTGGTCCAATGCGGTGGAGACATGTTCGGGCTTGACGTGAAAACCGTTGATGTCGTTTAGAAATCCGTCCCAGGTCTCGGCGACGATTGGCAGCGACCACGGTTGAAACGTTTTACCTTGCTTCTTCATCTGCCACGCAATCACCGCGTCGCGCACCGTCCCGACACTGTGAGTGTTGGTGATCATGATCGGGCCCTCGATAAAGCCTGATTCCTCGACCCACGTAGTGCCGGTCATTTCGCCGTTGCCGTTCAAGGTGAACCAGGCGCCGAACACCTGATCCGTAGAATTCCGGCCACGTGTCAGCACGGCAGTGACACCTGTCCGCACCGGCCCTTTTCCCTGTGCGAGCTTTCCTTCGCCCGAGATAAGTGTGACCTGTCCGACTTCAACTCCGGTCACATCCGTAATCGCGTTCAAGGCGGCCGGCGTGCCGTCGAAAGGAATTCCGAGATCACGCGCCCGGGGTTTCGCCGGCTTTGTTTGGGCAATGGCGGTCTGCAAAAAGATCACGATCGTAACGATCAATAGAAGTTTGTGGCGCACTGGAGAATCTCCTTTGCTGCGCAAAATAGCGTATTGTTGAGGAAATTAAAAAGAGTATGAGACAGAATTAACATGTTCGTCGTCCGAAATCATATAATCCGGTAACACTTTGAAAGAGGGTACATACATGGTGCGTAGAAATAATCTGACTCTCCTATTTTCGGTCTTACTCCTGCTGACGGTTCCATTTGCCGGAATCGCACAGGATAAAAAGGATGACGACAAAGATAAGAAAGCGAAGAAGCAGATGCCCGCGGGCACTGCCGTCCTGTGGACAGAACCAACCGACATCGCGTCGCGCAATCTTTTAATCGGGCCAGGCGGCGAATCGATGAAGCCCGACGTCAGTAAAGTCACCTTTATTAAAGAAGAGAAGGGTGGCTATTCGAAGAAATATCGAGTGAAGGATGCAAAGGGCCGCGTTTGGGTAGCGAAGATCGGCAAAGAGGCCCAGAGCGAAACTGCCGCCGTGCGTCTGGTGTGGGCCGTGGGTTATGTGACAGAGATCAATTACCTCGGGCCCAGTCTCACGATCGAAGGCAAAGGAACGTTTGAGAACGTTCGCCTCGAAGCACGGCCCGAGAGTGTCGAGCGCTTTGACGAATGGATGTGGTCGAGCAATCCATTCGCCGGTAAACGCGAGATGCAGGGACTGAAAGTGCTGATGTCGCTGATGGAAAACTGGGACCTGAAAGACGAGAACAACAAAATCATCGCCGTTAAGAACGGCGGCCGTACCGAGTTGCACTACATCGTCAGCGATCTGGGAACGACGTTTGGAAAAACCGGCGGTCAAAACGGCCCGGTTGCACGTTTCAAAAAGGTCAAAGGCAGCCGTAACGAACCTGGGGACTACGTCAACGACAAGTTCATCAATGGCGTTGAAGGGAACATCGTACGCCTGGACTACGACGGCAAAAACGGCGAGATGATGCGCGACATCACGGTTGAAGACGCACGATGGATTGGCGGGTTGCTCTCGCGGCTGAGTGATGCTCAAATTCAGGACGCGTTCCGCGCTGCGAACTACACTCCAGACCAGGTGCGTATGTTGTCGGACGCCGTTCGCGAACGGATCAAGGAACTGGTCAACTTAAAACCGGGATTGGCAGTCAGCAAAAATTGAAAACCTTAGACAGGATTAACAAGATTCTCATGATGAACATGAATTCGTCGTGGAAGTGGATCACATCTGTAACGATTTTCTTAGCTTCGCTCTTTTTAGCTCCGGCGGTTCACGGGCAACAGACCTGCTTCACTGCCGAAGAGCGGGAACGGGCGGAGAAAACAGCCAAAGTGTGGCAAATACCTGACCCGGGTTACGATCCAGTGCTTGGATACAATCCGGCGAATGGACCACGACGCGGCGCGCCCGAAGTTGATTCGGAAGGCCGCGCGAAGCCAATCAACTGCGTCGCTAATAAAGATCCGTCACCCGGCTCGGGCACCACGCCGAAATTTCATTGTTCAGTTCCGGGAGTCACTGACGAAGACGGTGAGCTGATCCGTTACAAGGTCAAACCCCACTTCAAGGGCCAGGCGCTTAACATGAGGAACGGCGAGATCTACGGCGAGTTTCTTTCGTCACGCTTTTCGAAAGCGCTCGGTTTTTTCGCTGATGACGAGTGGGTCGCAGATGTCACCTGTCCCGATTGCGAGAAGAGTTTGTCGCGCAGTTTCCAGGGAGCGCGTTTCTCGCCGTCTCAACCCGCCGCGGGCATTGAGCTTCCGTTAGCGAGGGGAATCGACGCAAAGTGCAACAACAAAGACGCCGCGCCGCTTGCAGAGACGCTGCAAAAGTTGCTCGACAACGGCGCGCCGCGTGCGACGATCGATGCGTTCCAACTCTGGCTTGCGTTTATAGACCACGGCGACACCAAGACTGACAATCACAAGCTCGCCTGTCTTAAGTCGACAAAGAACGGCGAGATCCGGACATGCGAACCGGGCGAGGCAATTTTTTATGTCAGCGACATGGGGTCAACTTTCGGACACTCCAGCGCCAGCGAGAAGAAGGCCCGGCTCGAGACCTGGCGTCGCAAAGATCCTATCGAAGTGAGTGGCGGGGTATGCAGAACCACGGCCAAGAGCGTCGGCAACACTGAGATCAGTGAAGCCGGTCGCAAGCTGCTCGCGGATGGACTCGAGCGACTACTCGAGGCAGAAAAACGAGACCAAACGATTACGCGGGTGTTTCGTGCTTCGCGTAACTGGGAGCGCGATCGTCCACCGGCGGAATGGACAGCGGAATTCGAGCGTAAGGCGCGCATGATTATCGATGCGCGCTGCTCAAACTAAATCCAGGATCACACGGGTAACAAAAGTTAATGCAACCTGAATCACCGGCCCGACCGGACACGAAGCCAAAGCGCTTTTTTGCGTGGTCTGTCCTCAACCGCGACTTATGCCAACTCGAATTCTTCAGGCGAGTGCTCGAAGAAGCGACTGACAAAACCACGCCGGTCCTCGAGAAGCTAAAGTTCCTCTCGGTTTTTTCGTCCAACCTCGATGAGTTTTTCATGGTGCGCGTTTCCGGTATCAAAGAGATGCTCGACATCGATGATATCGGACCAATGCCCGGGGAACTGACACCTCCTGAACAACTCGCCGTTATCCGCAACCGGGTGCTCACGCTCGTCGAGGAGCAAACACGTTGCCTGCGTGATGAAGTGCTTCCGGAGCTCGAATCGAACGGGATAGTCATCGCGCCTTACGCGACGCTTTCCGACGATGAGAAGCGCACCCTTGCAGAGTATTTCAAGAAGAATATTTTTCTCGTGTTGACTCCGCAGGCAGTCGATCCGGCTCGGCCTTTTCCTTACATCTCAAACCTGAGCCTCAACATCGGTCTCATGATGGAAGGTAATCCCGAAGACACGCTCGCGGGATTGCCGGTTGGAAACGATATCCGGTTTGTACGAATAAAAGTGCCACCGGTGGTTCCGCGACTGATTCCCGTAAGCCCGGGCCAGTTGAAGTTTGCCCTTGCCGAAGAGGTGATCGAAGCAAACATCCATTCAGTGTTTCCGCGAATGAACCTGAGTAAGGGACACCTGTTTCGAGTCACCCGCGATGCTGATGTTGAGATCCGCGACGACAAGGCCGCGGATCTGCTCGCAGTGATAAAAGAGTCGTTGCGCGAACGGCGTTTTGGTTTGCCGGTGCGTTTGGAAGTGTCGTCGTCAATGCCGGCGGAGATGGTTGAGTATCTGACTAAATCGCTGGGCCTTCACGCTGACGACGTGTACCGGATCGATGGGCTGCTCGACGTGCAGGACTTGATGGAGCTTTATGGCCTGCCGAAGCCGGAGTTGAAGGACAAACCGCTCAAAGCCTTTGTGCCCGCGGCGCTGCGAAACAGGGAAACGTTCTTTGATGCTTTGAAGAAAAAGGATGTGCTGCTGCATCACCCTTACACGTCGTTTGCAACGATCGTGGATTTTATTCATGGAGCAGCGCAGGATCCGAAGGTAGTGGCAATCAAGATGTGTCTCTACCGGACGGGGCAGAAGTCTCCGATTCCCGCCGCGCTGATCGAAGCAAGCGAGCTTGGCAAACAGGTGACGGCGGTTGTCGAGATCAAAGCCCGGTTTGATGAAGAGCACAATATCGAGTGGGCCAAGGTGCTTGCGGAATCCGGCGTTCACGTGGTCTATGGATTGGTGGGACTGAAGACGCACAGTAAAGTGACGCTCGTCGTCAGGCGTGAGGATGATGGTCTTCGAACGTACACACACATCGCCACCGGCAATTACAACCCTACGACGTCGCGCTTGTACACAGACATCGGGTTGTTAACCACCGACTCAGTAATCGGCGATGATGCGACTGACTTGTTCAACTTTCTAACAGGTTTTTCGATCCAGAAGGAGTTCAGCAGGTTGATGGTTGCGCCGCTGAACCTTCGCAAGCGCATGATGGGGTTGATCAGGCGCGAGACTGAACATGCGCGAGCCGGACGGCCCGCTCACATCATGGCGAAAGTAAACCGGCTGACTGACCTGAGTATCATCGAGGCGCTTTACGAAGCCTCACAAGCGGGAGTGAAGATCGATCTGATCGTGCGCGGTGCGTGCATGATTCGCCCCGGTGAGCCCGGGCTTTCACAAACGATTCACGTGAGGAGTATTGTCGGCCGGTTCCTCGAACACAGTCGTATCTTTTACTTCGCCAACGGCGGTGAAGAAGAGGTTTACACGGGCTCTGCCGACTGGATGACCCGGAACCTCGATCGACGCGTCGAAGTGGTGGTCCCTGTTCTCGATCCGCAGTTGAAGAAGTATTTGAAGGACATCGTGCTCGCTGCATACCTGCGCGATAACGTGAAAGCGCGGGTGATGAACTCTGACGGTTTGTACGAGCTTCCGCCAATGGCCCCGGGCGAAGAGCCTTTTAACAGCCAGATGTTTTTCGAAGGTCCGAATAGTTCACCGCACGTGGGCAGCGTTCATCCTTTGAAGCGAAAGCCCTGGGCCAAGTAAAGCCGCAAGCAAATAGGTTCATATAGGTCTTATAAGACTTATACGACCTATAATCGTGTGATTAGAAAGGTTTGATGAAAAATGAATCGTGTAGCTCTTGCGGTGCTGGCGGTGTTTGTCGTCATGCTGCTGGGTAGCGGACTGTTAGCTTATTACTTCCGCGATCAACCTCGGCCTGCTGTTGTCTCTCCGGCTGCTTCACCGGCGGCGACGACGTCCGATAATCCTTTGGGGGAATTGTTCGGGCCGGATGCGTCAGGGATCGCGCCTGCCAATCTTGCGAGTTGGGAGTCGACGACAGCCCGGATCTCGTTGCGATTTTCGCTCGCCGCTTTTCTCGCGGGGTTGCTCGCGTTTCGCCCGCGACGCGGCTTGAAAGCTGCGCGGCGGAATCCTTACGTGGCCCAGACGCAGATCCTGATGGCGGTGGTTTCGGGGGCGATGATGATGGTTGTCGGCGACAGTGCGGCGCGGGCCTTCGGAATTTTTGCTGCCGCTTCGCTCGTGCGCTTTCGCACGAACATCCGCGATCCGAAGGAGATTACCGTGCTGCTCGTGTGTCTCGGAGTCGGGCTTGCTTGCGGCGTTGGTCGCTGGGACATGGCGGTTATCCTGACGGTGTTTGTGCTGATTGCACTGGCAGTGCTGGAACACTACGAACGGTTTCAGGTTTTTCGTTCGATGGAGCTCACTGTGCAGACGCGCAACGTGGAAGAGAGCAACGCGTTGTTGAAACAGCTTTTCGAGCGACACGAATTTGATTACGAGCTCCGTGAGCTTGATCGAGAGGACGCGGATGAGCCTCTCGGCAAGATCGTTTACCTGGTGAACCTGGATACGCAGAACAGCACGACTAAGCTGAGTGAAGTGATACTGTCGACCGACCGTGAGTATATCGATAGTATTCAGTGGGATCAGAAACAGAGCAAGACGTATATCTATCGATAGAAATAAACGCGGGTTGTTTGGGGGATTTAGATGAACGGTCGCACGATTGTTGTTGGAGACATTCACGGGTGTTACGACGAGCTGATCGAGCTGCTCGAGCGGTGTAGTTTCAGCGAAGCCGATCGGGTTGTAGCGGTTGGCGATTTGATCACGAAAGGCCCTAAGGACCGCGAAGTCCTCGACCTGTTCATGACTGATGAACGTTTCAGGACCGTCATCGGCAATCACGATCTCGCGTTGCGTCAAAAGTGGAACGGCGTAAAGGTCAAGTTAAAGTCTGCCCAAAAAACGACGCATAAGAACCTGAAGCCGGACAAAGAGATTTACGCAAGTTTCTTCAACAAGGTGCCGTTCACGATCGATCTCGGTAGCCACATCGTCGTACATGCGGGTTTGCGTCCCAACGTAGAACTCTACGCACAAACGACCAGCGATATGACGGAAATGCGCACGCTCGCGAAGAAGCCCGAGAGTCACAACGGCACGCCGTGGTATGACGTTTATGACGGAGAGAAGATCGTGCTTTTTGGACACTGGCCCGCGCCCGAGCCACGACGTGGTAAGAGAGCCATCGGCCTCGACACAGGTTGCGTGTATGGCTACAACCTGACCGCGTACATTATCGAAGAAGACAAGTTTGTGAGTGTGAAGGCAAAGCGCACTTACGACGATTCGTAGTTCAGCCACAAAGAAGCACAAAAGGCACACATTGAAATTCGCTTACAGTCGCGCCAGGAGGCTGGACGCAATTTGGTGGTAGCGTTCTTCGACTTCTTCGTCTCCCAGCACGCTCCGGAACTTTGCAATCGCGTCGTCGGTCCTGCCCTGCGCGGCCCAGGCCTGGCCCAGTAAGAGCGCCGCACCAGCAGCCTCGTCCGGCGTGAGGTCGAAGGAGTCCGCCGTTTTCACTTCGTTCTCCACGTCGTCGTATCGTTCTAGCTGAAGATATATCTCTGCCTTCGTCAGAATTGCTTTGACCCGCTGGTCGCGCGGCATGCCCGGTGTATCGATGACAGTGTTCAGATCCGCGAAAGCTTCCTCCGTGTGATTTAGCTGCCAGTGCGCCATGCCTCGATTCACCAGCACGCTGGCGCGGGTTGCGGGATCGAGTCCGGGAAAGCTAAGACCGATTGAGTAGATTTCGATGGCCTTCTGGAGATTTCCCATCAACAGGTATGTCAAGCCTCGATCCATTTCGACCGATACACGGAATCGCTCGGGGAGATCTGGGATCTCGTCCAACGCGTCGTACGTTTCAATCGCTGCCTCCAGCTCTCCTGATTGTCGCAGTACTCCGGCCCGTTCATACATAACGCGCGCGCGAAGCGCAGCGGGAATGAGGCGAATCTGCAGTGCATTGTCGAGTGCCACGAGCGCACTTGCCGCATCTCCCTCGCTCATCAGACGCTGTGCTTCCGCAATGCGATCTTCCACCTGTTCGGCCGGAGACATTTGCGGTGGCCGGCGGTTATCCATAACGAAGGAAGCCACCTTCAAGCTGCGAGCCGAATGCCGAACGAGCACGTCGACGTTGCCGTAGAGCACGAATCCACCCCACGCTACAAGGTTGAACGGATACTCGCGCGCCAGCTCTCGAATGACAGCCTGCAACGCTTCGCCGCGCGGACGTTTTTTTACAACGATCTCTTCATAGAAGCGCGTAAAGAGAGTTCGGGTCGGTTTGTCCGGCACTTCCCAGAGCGAGCTCACAACAGTGCGCGCGCCGGCTGCTGTGAACGCACGTTGAAGCCCGTGCACACCGTCGCCGCTCATTACGTCTCCGAGTCCCGTCTGACATGCCGAGAGCGTCACGAGGTCGGTGCGCATCAGGTTTATGCCGGTGACTTCAGAAGCGTAGAGGATCCCGTCCTCGGCGTTGGCGGGTAGTTCCGCGCCATCCAGAAACGCATTGGCGCCGGCTAAGGCGAGACCGGAGCGCTCCATCGCATCCTCCAGTAGCGCTCGACGCGCGGTGGTCTGGCCGTCCGCCTCGGAAGGTGCAATGCGTTCCAGTACAAAGCCGTGCGTCGAAATGTGCAGTGCTTCCGGACTATCGAGAGTCTTCACGGCTGCTTCCGTCGCGTCCTGGGCGAGAAGAGGTTGTTGAACCTCCAGCAACCGGGCGATGTCGCTGCACTCCGCAGCCGCTTCCTTCAAGGGATCGAACCGCTGGCCTGATCGGAACTGGGATAGAAAATCTTCATCTTCCAGTGGGTCCGACCGCGCCGCACCGGTTTGCAGCCCGTAATCGGGCGCTCCCAACACCGCCGCCTCTCCGTCGATGCCCCAGTCTTCCTCGTATGAGAATAGGCGAATGTCGCGGCTCGCGAACCGGTAACTGATTTCGAGATCATCCATCAGAAAGCCGCTGGAGGTTGGCAGAGCGCCCAGGGGAAGGAGGCCGATTTTACCTTCCGGCACCACCACGAGTTTCTTAACGCCTGCAATCGCCTCATGTATCGGCTCGATGAGCAACTGCGCCAGCGCGCTTCCAGGTGCTCTCCATCCAACCACTTCGCCATCTCTTACTTTTCGGCGCGGCTGAGTGATAACTGCTTCGCGAAACTCGTCGATGACGCGATCGATCTCTGACGCGGGACCAAGATCAAACAGCTGGACGCGCTCGTTGCCCCCGCGCACGACAAACACTGCATACTGTTTTGGCGCCGCTGCTGGATCATCCAGTTGAGCATCGATCCGGAGATAACTTGCGAATTCTACGAGAGCGGTGTCGGTGCTTAGTGCTTGTGAAAGGATTTCGAGAGCCGGTAGGAGGAAGTCCATGTCAAGCCGGAATTCGCCCACTCGATCAAGGAGTTCTGACTCGACGCTTTGTAATTCATCGCGGTACGCCTGCAGGTCCGCAGCGACGCGCGCGTCGCTGCTTTCTGAACGCGGACGCAACTCGAGTGCAGTTATCGACTTTTTTAGCTGCTGGATCTTGTGCTGTAGCTCCGACGAGCTCCATTGCAGTGACGAGCGGCCTCGCAGACGCAGAATCGTGGTCTCCACGCCGCGCAAGCTGATGAGCATCTCATAAGCTTTGGTGATGGCGGCTTCATCCCGCGCCGCCTCGGCAAGGAGCAGAGAGAGATGGAGCGTTTGGAAGTCGCGAAGTGGCTGCACCGCATCGCGCAGGTTTGTTTCGCCCTCCGACTTTAACGTTTCGATCAACCCTATCCGGGCGCCGGTGTCGGCCTGCTCCAGGATCTCGCGCGCCTGCCTGAACCTGCGTGCGCCGAGTAAGGCGAGCGCGAGCAAGCGGCTATTTTCAACGATCACCGAAGCGTAAGGGCCATGACGTTCGGCTGCTTTCGCCAGTTGTTCGCGGGCGCGCTCGACAGCGGCATCGCTGGGGTCGATCCGGATCGTGGCGCACGAGGCACCGAATTCCGCCACTTCGAGCGTGTTGATCCATGCCTCGCGGCCACGGACTCCAGCGGCCGCTTGTTCGAAAAGCGTAATTGCCGCCGCATAATTGTGGCTTGCATCCTCGAGCTGAGCGATGGCAAGCAGCACGCGTGCGTACTCTGGTGACTCGCTGCCCGACACCCTGGCCCGAATGGCGCGCGCGCCTTCCAGCTTGTCGCGCGCCTCCGCGAATTCACCGAGACTTGTGAGCGTGAGTCCGAAGTTCACGAGCATTCGGGCAAAGCCTGCGGTGTCGGTCTTTCCGATGCTGCGCCAGGTCTTCTCCAGCTCGCGGAACTCGAAGGCCGAACGCTCGAGCGCACCCATAACACGTGCAAGCTCTGCGAGGTTGTACCGCACTAGCAGGACGTCGTCGTGCGTCTCTCCGAGCTGTCGCCGCAAGATAGCGAGCGACTTTCTATACAGGTGATCCGCTCGCGCGAGCTTCCCCACCTGATCAACGGCTACCGCATACCAGTTGAGCGCGTCGCCGTACTCCAGACTGTTCGAACCGAACTGATATTCGCGAACAGCCGCGATGAACTCCCAGTGGGGCAGCGCCTCTCGGTACCGTTCGAGATTGCTGAGGCGTTTCGCCAGATCCTCGCGCACGCTCACGGTTTGCTTCGAGTACTCTCCCCAGGTGCGCGTGGCGATCTCCACCGCTTCTGTCAAAACTTTGATCGCTTCCTGCGGGGCATCAGTCCAGAGCGCCATACCTTCAAGGTTCCGGGCGTTGAACAGGACCACCGGATCGCCGAGTGCAAGATCAGTAGCTTCGCTGGTGAGCGTTAGCGCATCCTGGTAATTTTTCAGCAACACGTGAACATTGGCGAGATTGAGCGCTGCCGCCGCAACCTCTTTGGAAGGACGGTTGCCTTCGCGCGCAAGGTGTAAGCTTTGCTGCGCCGGTTCGAGTGCGTCCATAGGGCGGCGATCGTTCAGCCGTACTGTGGAGAGAGAGACAAAGTAGCCGGCAAGCTCTGTCTCTGGCGTGCCGATCTTCTGTGATGCACTTATTGCAGCCATGAACGCAGACTCTGCGATCTTCCACGCCTGAATAAAGTTCGCCCTGTTTGCAACGAGGCGAAGTAAATCGAACGCACCGTCTTCCTGGTTCAAAGCCGCAGCTTCAAGCGGAGGAATTGCTTCACGCAGCGCGGTCGCCGCTTCCGCTTTCCGGCCTCGCTCCATCAACGTCATGGCGTACATGGCGAGGGCCTTGCCGAGTGGGACGCGTGACGTCTCCGGAGACATGCGCAACTCCGACAGTGCGTCCTCATAGAGCTTATCTGCTTTGGCAACGTCGTTGCTCAGATACGCGACGTGGGCCAGGAAGCCGACGACTTCACCGTGAATTGGAATACTGAAGGTAGCGATCCGTCCGGGCGGTTCATCTCTGAGCAGCTCGGCAAGTAGAGTTGCGGCTTCTTCGGCGGCAGCAAGCGAGTCAGCTCGAAGAAGCCTATTCGCGGTGGCCCAAAGCTCCTCAATCCGAGCGTTTGCAGGTGTGGAATTCATCCCAGCATTTCCTTCGAGACTGCGCCGGCCATCGCGACCGCGACTGCATCCTCAGCAGGCTGAATCACGCCAGGACCAGTGACACGCACACGATAGTATCCGGCAGGTACCGGCTCAAACGCACCGTGCTGCCAGTCGTCAGTGCTTCCTTTTAAGCTGAGTTGCTGAACGGGCTCGTTCGTGTCGGGATCAAGCAGGTGCGCTGTGAGCGCAATCGGCGAGTCGCTCTTCGCGCGCACCTGGATCGGTTCGTCGCTGGTGACAAGATCGTCGATGTGCAGAGCCACATTTGCGCCACCGGGTCTGGCAGACTTGAAGCCGCCGAAGTCGAGATACAAGTCGTCGATTTGTCCGGCAAGTTGGACCAGTGCAGCATCCGCGTTCTGCAGAGAGCCATGTTGTGTCGCCGCGTACATCCGTCCCGGCTGCGGCTGTGCGCCGTCGAATTCGATTGGAAGTGCAGAGACTCGCGGCACGGTGCCATCGCCGCCAAGCATTTTGCCCTTGTAGGTCAGACTTAGTTCCACACCGTTATTAACTTTTCGAGCCGACTGCCTGGTTTCCTGCTCGATTCCGACGATGGGATAAATGTGGTAGGCCTGTTTTTCCCACTCAGGATCCTTGCGATTCTGGCCGGCGGCTCTCGTAATTTCGTGGTGAAACTCGAGAGCGGCCCTGGCTTTTGCGGGGTCGACATAGGGAATTCCGGAGGTCTCGGCGATGCGAACTAACGTTCCGTCGCCGGGATCATACGCGGGATAAATTGGCAGCAACTGGTACATTGACGTGAACGAGCGCACGAGATCAGACAGCTCGATGAGTCCGAGCGGACCTTTTTGTGCGCCGTTGGCGAGCCCGTCGAGTGCGTTGAGTGATCCACGATAAGGAGTGCCGAAAGAGAAGAGCGCGCGCGTTTGCTTCCAGCCGCCGAGGACCTCGAGGAAGTAGCGTGACACAAGGCCGCCCATAGAGTGGGTGATGAGAATCAGTTTGGGATCAGGGTTACCGCTGTGGTCCTTCCATTTGTTGAGCCAGTCGTGGGTGAGACGGGCGAGTTTCTTCGCGGCGACGCGATTGTCTCGTCGCCAATCGTACGGGAACCCGAAGTAGTTGAGGCCCTCGACGATATCAAAACGCTCTTTAATGAAAGAGCAGAGTTTGGAGTATCCGTCGATCTTCCAGATGCCTGCAAGCAATTGGAAATCGGGGACGAGTTTCTCGGCAACGATACCGTCGTCGAGGACTTCGGCATCTGGTAAGTCGTCTTGCAGCGCAAGCTGTTCGCGCAGCGTGCCGCCGCGTGTAAGAAGCGTGGTTCCGATCAGCTTTCCGGAGTAACCCCAGACGGTTTTGCCGTTTTTAGTGAGCACACTGCCCATGATACCCGGCAGTACCACAACAACATCCGGCATCGGAGAGCGATCAGGCATGGTTTTACTCCTTCATGTTAATCCTGATCATCATCTTAATCCTGTTAAGCTGATTCTGATAACTAAAACCGAAAACCGATTCCCGATGAAACTTGCAGATTGTGGCGCGTTACGCTTGGTACTGTGAAGGATGAAGGGAGCCCGGGGAAGTGGATCTCACCGTAACGTATTATCGTATCGCCCACATCAAAGCGGGCCATCCACCGAGGAGATATGTAAAACTCCACCACTCCTCCAACATCGATCGACGGGTACAGTCTCCTCACAAAAGTAAGCGGCCCGGTTTGTACGCCCAGGGCATTTTCTAAGACTCGACTGAAGCCGACAAATCCCGGTCTGGCTTTGCCGAACACACCCCATCTATCAAACCGCTTTCCAATCTTCCCGCCAAACTGTCCCTGAAACATCTGGCCGCCTTCCGGAAAGCTAAACTGTTCGCGAGTGTAATAGTTTCCTTCAGCTTCGAGGGCGATATTCTCAGTCAGGTTGAAGGTGACTCTGCCGCCAAATCCAGGCTCGCTATGTATGCGCGGAAAGAAAAGAGAGCCCTGTGAATTCGAGGGGTCCACGAATAACGAAGTGAATTGCACTCCCACTTCAAATCGTTTGGTTTGTTCCATGTCATCTGACGCGGTGGTTTCGGGTTCGTCGTCAGGAAAGTCTCCCAAACGAAATCCGACGCCGGCAGTAAACTGGAAATTGTGACTGAATTTTGCTGAACGTACGCGTACCAACGGGCCTCCGAAGTCTACCGGAAGAAATCGCTCAGGATGTCGAATCGCCGTGTCGCCGGCGTCGAATCTCACGACGAGCCGCCTGGACGGATACAGTTCCAGCACGCCTCCGAAATCAGTGGTGAAGAAAGTTTCCCGCTCGATCCTCACATTAGACGGAAACTGTGCTCCCGGTACGAAAGAGAAGACTCTATCCGCACTGATGAAACCCGGACGCACCTTCCCAAACACACCGAACTTTTCAAAGCGCTTGCCAATCTTCACTCCAAATTGGGCTTGAATTGAACTGCCATCCGATTCAAAAATGACTTGTCTCTGAGGGAAGAAGTTGATCTCAGCCTCTGCGGCAATGGACTGGTTGAAGTTATAAGTAACCCTGCCGCCGACTCCACCCTTGGTATCGTCGAACGCCAGGTCCGGGGGAAAAACCGTCAGCGAGGTTGACTGAACGCCGATTTCGATTTTGTCTTTCTTGCTCTGGGCCATACCGGCAGAGGCAAACGTGATGACAGTGATCAGGAGGGTAATTAAGGTTCGCATAAGCCTTCCTATGGAAACGAACGCCGGCAAGGGTTGGCGAGGACTGAGGATGGATTCTCATGTGTCTCGCGCGGGAAGATCAATGACTATTCACGATCCTGAAGCATCAATGTTCCCGATTTTAGTTAGCTTGAGGTGGCACGCGATGGTGACTGTAGTGTTAGACTAAACTCAGGAGGAAACAAAATGACGCTTCGGGATTTCTATTTAAAACGTGCAAAGGCGGAGTTTCCAGTCTTTCTAAAGGTACTTAGGGCGTTGCCTTCGGACCTGAGCTACAAACCGGATGAGCGTTCACCTTCGGCCGAGCAACTGGTATGGACCTTGACCTATGAAATGAAAGCTTTGAATGATGCCGTTGATACTGGCAAATGTGAATGGGAAACCACTACTCCGCCGGGTTTGGATGAGATGATCGGGAAGTTTGAGCAGTGGTCGTCTGAGTTACTCGACAAGGTTGCAAAGCTGGATGATGCTTCCCAGCAACGCAACGCCCAGTTTCTTTACCAGGGCCACGTCGTGATGGAGAGACCATTGGTAGAGTTGCTTTGGGACTTCATGTTCGATGCGATCCATCATCGTGGACAGTTAAGTGCGTATATACGACCTATGGGAGGGAAGGTCCCCTCGATTTATGGACCTTCCGCTGACGATCCGGGGATGTAATTCACCAAGACAATTAGCCGACGAGTGCAATAACCTAAACGAATATGACTTTGGAAGAGGTGGCCGCTTCGCTACCGAACGGATTTCATGATGCCTGTATCAAGAGCATCAGCACTGACTACGTAAGTGGAACAGCCAGCTTTGATCTGGAACTTTGGGTTGGCGACGTCTCTGCTGAAAAAAAGGAAGAACGTGAGGTTTATCGTGATGCGCGACTGACACTATCGGATCTTTTGTTTTGCGTCATTGAGCCACCAGACCCGAGCTATCCTTACCATGACAAAAAAACATTGTGGGTAGACGGCGGTCCATGGGACTCCGTTCCACCTTCAACTTCGATTCAGCTGCCGAGTCCGCTGCCAGAGAACTCGTTCGTTTACTGGTTCTTCGTCAACAATTGGAATTCGTTCATTTATGTTGCTGCGATGGCCGCTCATCTTGAGTTCGATTGATTTCGCGGTGGTGTTGTCACAAGTTTGCTCAATTAGGTCTCGCCGGCACCTTGATCTCGATCATTTAGGAGTTTAGAACTGAGCAAGCGCTCTGACCGCATGACGTGAAGTATTAACACTCGACCGGAATCTTCTCGGTAGAAGATTCGACACGGCGGCTCAAGAATCTGGCGATAACGCCAGCCTTTGAGTTCTTGCGGCTTTGAGCCAAGCCTGGGATGGCTTTGAAGATGATCGACATGCTCGAAGATCTTCTGAACTAGTCGGCGTGCCGCTTCAGGATTGTCCAGTGCAATGTAGTCTGCAATTGCGTCAAGATCGTTAAGTGCTGGTTCTGCCCAGATTACTTCAGCCATCTGGACATCCGTCGCTTTGCTTGCTTGTGAGTGAGTGAGCGACCTTCTTCAATTGCCTTTTCCCCGCGAGCAATCCCTTCGAGCAACGTCATACGACGCTGCAGAGTCTCGAATGTTTCGACATCGACGAGATAGGCTGATGGAACGCCATGCTGCGTAATTAGGATTGGCTCTCGATCCTTCTCGAGTTGGTTCAGGATCTCTGTCGCTTGGCGCTTCAATGTTGTAACGAGTTCAGTTCGCATAGAGTGATACTAGAGTAGCACTTACCGAAAGACAAGAGATTCCCTGATCACTAACTCCAAATGCTTTTACCGAGCGGGCACTTGCACTTGCACTCCCGGTTGGCCATACATGATGGTAAGTGGTCCTTGGTGATTCCTAATACCTTCCGCTCGCGCTCGCTCAATTTCCAGTTGCAACTCCAGTTTTTTGATTTCAAGCAGAGCGGGATTGGCAAAAGTCTGCGCTTCGATCTGCTTTGTCTGTGCCGCGACCTTAGCAGCTTCGAGTCTCGCCTCTTCGGCTTGTTTCTGTTTCTCGTTTGCCACCACTCCTGAGGCTGCGGCTTCGACTCTGTCATCTAAAAAGTCAGGGTTACCAATCTGCACTGATTCAGTCACCAGCAATAACTGGTTGCGAATCTGTGGCCGAAGTGATTCCAGAATTCGTTTTTGAATCTGTTCCTGATTCGCATAAATCTCGTAGGCGCCATAGTCAGCGAATGAATTGCGTGCCTCAGTCTGGACAATTCCTTTTAAGATCTCATTACGCCTGCGATGTCTTTCCTCGTCAGAAAATCCATACTTCCGAACGTACTCTGCGACTCTTGCTGGATCGGTATAAGCTGTCACTGAAATCTCGACCTGCAAGGCTGCGTTGTCCCTGCTCGTGACACGTACCGGTGCACTTTCAGTGAATGATTTAACGTTGAGTTCATAACTCTTGCGTCCCGGCGTTATGGTTGTGAACCAGCCGTCCGAGGGGGTGTAGACTCGTTCGATCGCGCCCCATCTTGTCACGACTTGTACAGTTCCTTCCTGGGCGTATTTAATGTTTGCGTAAGTTATGGCTCCGGCAAATGTGAGAAATAACACGCTTAGAATAAACATCGACCAGAACAATTTGTTGTTCCGCATAGCTCTGTCTCCTTTGTTAGCTGCTTTGAGATTGGTTGGATGGTTTGTGGTCATTGAAGCTATACGTGGGACAGGCAGGGAGGTTCCTGAACTCTATGTTAACGACTGTCGTCTCCTCATGTGTTGACGCTTATGAAAAAGCATATTGAGAAACTGCTTCGGTTTTACGGCCTGATAACACTCGGCTGCGCCTTACTGACTTTCGGATCGGTATCTGCAGCAGCAAGCTCCACGCATTCTGCCGCGCAATTCGGAGTGTCACCGTCGTCGGTGACAACTCCTCAAGAGCAGACCAAAGAGCGACCGAATCCAGTGCGACGGTTCTTTTCCTGGCTGGCGGAGGCGGTTCGTCGTCCATTTAGAAGGCGAGTTCCGCCGATTTCTGATCCACCGATCGTCTGGATCACTTCGTCGAGCTCATTGATTAATTTCTGCCCTCCTGGGATGTTGTCTATGGATAACTGCTCGGCCAGTCGCAAAGTGGAGCTTGCTGTAACTCCTGGCGGTCCAGATGTGGATGACGAACTACTATTTGTATGGACTGTATCGGCTGGTCATATCCGCGGTGAAGGTCAAAAGGTGATTTGGGATTTGAGTGATGTTGCGGATGGCACTTACACAGCGCACGTTGAGGTGAATGCCGGTAGGGGACTCAAAGCCGTCGCCACAACAAAAGTTACGGTTGCACTGTGTCAGAGCTGTAGAACAAGAGAATCGCCCTGCCCTACGATAATGGTGAGCTGTCCGGAAGACGCTAAATCAAATGAGTCAATGAAATTTCAAGCGCATGTTTATGGCGGTGATCCTAACGTAAAGGTCACCTACACATGGTCAGTCAGCGCAGGAAAGATTAGCGGCGGTCAGGGAACCTCGATGATCACAGTTGACGTTTCTGAGGTCGTTCGCGAATCAATAACCGCGA
>DASUPZ010000014.1:0-6657 GCA_036280855.1 Pyrinomonadaceae bacterium
ATCACAAACACGGTCGGGTCACGTTCCATCTCTTCCCAGATTCCCTGGCGAATCGCTTCGACCATCGTGGCCTGGCCACCGCGTTCCGGCCGCGCTGATCTGTGTTCTTTTTTAAGGGCAGTTGACATCGTTAGATACTCAGGCGACTCGTTTTAGTAGTTTGATATCGTCAGGATGTACGAGCAGCCTTTCTCGTTTCGGGTCTATGAAGGCGTCCAGTCCTTCCAGCGCGTACGCTCCTAATAAGACTTCCGATGTGTTCGGTAAGACGATTGCCAAAATGGTCGTGGCGCGATTCTGAAACCGGATCTGAACAGGTCCAACAACGTCCACTTCTAATACCGTTTCGTCGGCTAAGGTAACAGTTCGCCGATCAAGCACCGGCAAGTTCAGCCTTTTTCGGACGTCTTCGTTAAGAACGAGGTCCCACGCACCGCTGTCAACAAGCGCCCTGGTGGTCACTTTTCTTATTTCATCCTCCGGCAGCAGGCCGTGGCGGTTCAAAGCAAGATCATCTCCGCTTGTCAGCTCGATCTCTGCATAGACATATCCCATTCCATTTTCTCCGGTAAGTGAGGTACCGTTGGTACGTCGATATTTGTAATTTGCTGGTTTCAGAGTCATTTACCCCTCCAACACCTTTGGTCTAAACGCCGGCGGGACGACGTTGTTATCGAAAACTCCGTACGCCGCCTGCTCGGCTTCGGGCATGGGTGAAGACTCTGCCCAGGCACAATCCTCATCGATCTCGCGGAGAACTCCCGTAACAATTTCTTCGAGCTGTTCTTTAGTCGCCAGATTACATTCCGACAGGTATCGCTCATAACGATCTACGGGATCGTTGTTCTTCTCCCACCACTCGATCTCGCCTTCCGCAACGTAACGCTGATCGTCGTGTTCCGCGTGTCCCTTGCGACGATACGTCTTTGCCTCGATCAGCACTGCGCCGCCACCACCGCGCGCGTAGTCAGCCGCCTGCTTCGTCACTTCGTAACAAGCGACAACGTCGTTGCCGTCGACGATGTGCGCAGGAATACCGTAGCCCGCTGCCTTTTCAGCCAGATCTCGAACGGCAGTTTGCAGGTTAGTTGGGGTTGAATAAGCGTAATGATTGTATTCGGCGACCACGATCAACGGCAGTTTCTGCACGGCGGCGAAGTTGAGTCCTTCATGAAACGCGCCCGTGCTCATGCCTCCGTCGCCGATGTAAGCGATGGCAACGAAGTTCTTCTTTTGCATGCGCCCGCCGAGCAACACTCCGGTCATTACGGGAATCATGTCGCCAAGATGAGAGATTGGACCAATAAAGCCTTTCTCCATGTCGCCGAAATGGATGTTGAGATCTCGCCCGCCAGATGGTCCCCACGCCTTCGCCATGTACTGCGCAAAGATATCGCGCGGCCGGATGCCTTTAACGAGCACGGCGCCGAGGTCTCTGATCAACGGCGTGACGAAATCCTGCGGCTCGAGCGCGTAGGCAGTACCGACAGCGGTTGCTTCCTGGCCCAGCGATCGAAACACGCCACCGACGACTTTCGTCTGCCGGTAAAGATTCACGAGCCGTTCTTCAACAAGCCGCGTCAGCTTCAAATAACGATAGAGCTCGAGGTGCTGCTCGGGTTTGAGCGTGGTCTCGGTAGAGCAGCTTAGAGGCTTGCCGTTGTCGGCTTTGCGTGGTGCAAACTTCGTGCTGATTTTCATCGGTAATTAGCCGCGGATAACGCGGATTTTAAAATCCGATCTATATGTGAACAGCCAGATCGTGGACGCCCTCGGCGGCTTCCATCACTGTTTCGGAAATTGTCGGGTGCGCGTGCATCGTGCGGCCCAGCTCGTCGGCAGTCGATTCCAGCTGCATCGCCACACACGCTTCGGCGATCAGTTCCGTTGCATGTGGACCAATGATGTGCACGCCGAGAATCTCGTCGTACTTCTTTTCGGCGACGATCTTCACGAAGCCTTCTTCTTCACCGATGATGCGCGCCTTGCCCGAAGCGGAGAACGGAAACTTTCCGATCTTCACATCGTAGCCCTGCTCTTTTGCTTTCGCTTCCGTAAGACCAACAGAAGCGACTTCAGGATCGCAGTAAGTGCAGTTGGGCACGAGCCGCAGATTGATCGGACGAACATCTTTACGCCCTGCGATGTGCTCGACCGCGACGATGCCTTCCTTCGACGCAAGGTGGGCCAACAAAGGCGTCGGCACCACGTCGCCGATCGCATAGACGCCTTTTTCCCCGGTCTGCTGAAACTCGTCAATCTGAACAAAGCCTTTTTCGACTTTGATCTTCGTGCCTTCGAGTCCGAGGCCTTCGGTGTAAGGCATGCGTCCAACAGCAACCAGCAACATCTCCGCTTCGAGCGTCACCGCCTCACCTTTCGACGTCTTACCCGTGACACGCACGCCCGTTTCCGTCTTTTCGAGCTTCTCGAGTTTTGTGTCGAGCTGCGACTTGATTCCACGTTTGCGGAAACTGCGTTCGAGCTCCTTCGAAACTTCTTCATCCTCGAACGGTACGAGCCGCGGCATGAGCTCAACTATCGTCGTGTCTGCGCCAAAGCGCGAATACACTGAAGCAAACTCGACCCCGACAGCGCCCGCGCCCATCACGATCAGCGACTTCGGAACATTTTTCAACTCGAGTATGTGATCGCTGTTAACGACGTGATTTCCGTCAGTCTCAAATCCCGGAATCGGTCGCACAACAGAACCCGTGGCGATGATGATGTTCTTCGTCTCGAGCGTCTGTTTTTTGCCTTCGGCATCGGTGACTTCAACTTTTCCAGGCAGCGCGAGTTTCCCGGTGCCCTTGAAAACAGTCACCTTGTTTTTCTTCATCAGATACTCGATGCCCTTCGAGTTTTTCAGCACTACCTTGTCTTTTCTCTTCTGCACGTCGGCGAAGGCGAGCTGAATTCCGGTGGCTTGCACACCAAAATCCGCGGCGTGCTGCATCTGTTCGTAGACGTGGGCCGACATCAACATCTGTTTTGTCGGGATGCAGCCACGCAAGGTACACGTGCCGCCGAGGCGATTATCCTTCTCGACAATGGCGGTCTTCAGCCCTAACTGACCGGCGCGAATCGCAGCCACATAGCCGCCTGGTCCACTGCCGATAATCGTCACATCAAACTGTTCATTGGCCAATTTATAGGTTTCCCCTCATCAGAGCGGTAATGTAAACGGAAAAAGAACGGGCATTATAATCGTTTGCGAAGCGCCAACCAAATAGGTCCTATAAGACTTATAGGCCCCATACGACCTATAAGAAAAGGGCGTGCCCACGAAGAGCACGCCCTCTTAACCCAAAGCAGATCGATCTAGAACTCGAAGCGAGCGGCAAACTGAATCTGACGTTCACGGAAGAGCGTGCTGTCAGCGCCGGTCATACTCCCGAAGGTCGGGTTGAAGTTTAAGTTCGTGCCGACGAGGTTATACAAGGTCGTGTTGACGAGCGTAACCTGCGTGCGGTTGAACACGTTGAAGGCTTCCGCCAACACTTCGAGCCTCATGCCTTCGGTTATGGCGAACCTGCGCGAAAGCCGTGCATCGACGTACCAGATCTTCGGCTGCTTGAAGAAGTTGCGCGGAACGAGGGCGAAACGGTTTGCACCGCCCGAACCATTAGCACCGCCACCCGGCGTCTGGTTGGAAGCGAAACCGAACGACTGCGGATTGATGCTATTCGCAATGTTTCCGGTGAATCGCTGTCCAGAGAACGCGTTGAGAATCGGAGCAAACGTCCAGCCGTTAAAGATGTGCCTGGCTGCACCATCGGTAAACGGGTTTGGACTGTAAACCACGCTCGCTACAAACTTGTGCCGCCGATCGAATGCCGAAAGGCCATCCTCGTTCGACTGGTCAAACGCATTGAAAGGTACGTTATTAGCAGTGAACGTTTGTGAAGTCTGGCCGTTGTCAGAAGCACGCGACAACGTGTAGTTCGTCTGGAACTGCAATCCAGCCGTCAGGCGGCGATTGGCCTGCAACACGAGCGCGTGATACTTGGAGTGAACGTTGCTGCGGATTTCCGTGAGCTGCGCAAACCGCGTGTCAGGTCTCGGACCGGTAAACAGCGGCGTCACATACGTAGCTCCGGCGAATGGTCCGCCGTTGACTGCGAGTGTTACGAGACGAGTCGGCGCCGGCAGGTTGGTGTCTACGAAGTTTGGCAACGAGTTGCCAAAGCTGCCGAGGTACGAAGCAGACACGACTGTGTTTCTCGCGATTTCACGTTCGAGGATGAAGTCCCACTGGTGAATCTGCGGCAGTTGAAAATCATCGTCGAAGAATTGAATCGCGCCCACTGGTGCGCTCGACGCGCTCAGGAGATTCGGATAAATCGGCAGGAACGCGCAGTTGTCAGCAGAGATGCCCTGGCAAGCCGCGGGCAAATTGTTGGCGCTGGCGCTGAACTGGCGTTGGCCGCGATCGACGCCCACACCCGTGTTGACGAGCGCGTTGTAAACGGTCGAGTTGATCACGCGGCCGTAATACAAGCCCCAACCACCACGAACGCTCGTCTTGCCGTCGCCGGTAACGTCGAAAGCAAATCCGATGCGTGGTCCGAAATTGTTACGGTCGTCAACCTTGCGGCCGGTCTGCGGCACGTCCGGATTGATGTTGATTGGATCGGGATTGCGCTGGTACTCGTAGCGCAAACCGAGGTTCAACGTCAGCCGCGGGGTTACGCGCCAGTCGTCCTGGATGAAGTAGTTAAAGTCGGTGGTCTTCATCGTCAGACCAAGAACACCGAAGCCCTGCGTAAAGCTGCCGGCGTAGCATTTGCCCACGCGGCGCGTCGAGCCGACGCAACGACCGAAGTTGTTAGTCGTCGGATCGCCCGGAACAGGAGCGAGGTTGCGAATCGCTCCGTTGGTTTGGAAGTTAATGTAGTCAACGATGAAATCGTTGAGACTGTTTGCGCCGGTGTAGCTGAACTCGCCACCCAGGAAACGCAGGTTGTTAATGTCGTCTTTGACGAAGTTGATGTCGCCGCCAAACTTGAAGGTGTGGTTACCGGAGGTCAGCGTCACGGTGTCGGCAAACTGCCATCTTGTTTCATCCGGAAACGCGGCGCGTTCCAGGAATTCGGGGATTCCGAAAGAGAAGCCGTTCTGGATGAAAGTTTGTGGCGATCTGCCACCGGGGGCGTTGGTCGGTTCACCCGGTGCCGGTGGCTGGCTGAACTGGGTTTCCTTGTCGCGTCCCCACTGCATGCGAAACTCGTTCAGCAGCGTTGGGCTCAGAGTCGAAGCGAGTTTTACGTTAACCGCATCGATCTCAACGAAGTCGTCGCCGAAGTTGTCGATGGCGCGTGTGTTCGTCGCCTGAGTTTGAACTCCGGCAGGAGATTCCCAGCGAAGGCGGTTGTAACTGACGGTCAGAGTGTTTGCGTCGTTGATGATCCAGTCGACCTTCGGCAGGAAGAGCTTCTGGTCGCCCGTACGTTCAACCGGACCGGTCAAGCTGTTAAGGAAACCCAAAGCCTGATCGATTTGCGCCTCGCTAAGTCCACGCGCGCGGATGTTGGTGCGATTGACCGTGTTCAGGAAACCGTTTTGCGAGAAGATCGAGAGACCAGGAAAGTTGCGCTTCTGCTGATCGTAGCTGAAGAAGAAGAACGCTTTGTCTTTGACGATTGGACCGCCGATGGTGCCGCCAAACTGGTGGCGCACGTCTTCAGGTTTGAAACCGACCGAGACGAAACCGGGGCCATTCGGGTTTGGCACTGAGCGGGTCGCAAGCGGATTCCGCGCGCCCCACTTGTTATTGCGCTGGTAGTAGAACAAGCCGCCGTGAAGCTCGTTTGTACCGCTCTTCGTGATCGCGTTGACCACGCCGCCCGCGGAACGGCCATACTCTGCCGAGTAGCTGGAAGTGTTGACCTGAAACTCGCGAATGGCAGCCTGGCTGATCGAGTAGCTGATGCGGGTACGGCCACGCTCTTCAGCGAAGAAGGCCTGGTTGTTGTCGCCGCCGTCGATCGTGTTGTTGTTCAGCAGTCCGGAGATACCGCGGAAGCTGATCAAACCGAAATTGCCGTCAGGAACTGCACCCGGAGTCAACAGTGCGAAGTTTGACCAGCGCCGGCCGTTGATTGGCAGTTCGTTGATCGAAGTCTGGTTGATGTTTGTGGAAAAGTCCTGCTGGGTCGTGTTGATGACGGGAGCTTCAGCGCTCACGTCGACTGTACCCGTGACCTGTCCGACCTGGAGCGCAACTTCGAGAGGTGTCTCACGACCAACCTCGACGACGACGTTCTCCTGAGTCAGCGGACTGAAACCCGACGAGTTGATGGTGACGGCGTATCTTCCAGGTTGCAGGTTTGAAACCTTGAAGCGTCCGGTGTCATCAGTCGTCGCGGTATCTTCCTTATTGGTTTCCATGTTCCGAACCGTAATCGCGGCCCCGGGAACAACTTCTTTGGCGGGATTACTCACCACGCCGCCGATTGCTCCCGTGGTCGTCGACTGCGCAAAGGCTACGGCGCTGAACGCGAAGACCAACAGGGATACAAAAAAGATCTTTACTGTTTTCGACATACTGGGGAACTCCTTAGGCAATGAGTTAACGTGATGCGCGAATTGGACTGCTAAGCAAGAAGGCGACTTCTATCACGCCCAGCTTACCTTCCGCAAGTCGAACTATTGATT
>DASUPZ010000015.1:0-4828 GCA_036280855.1 Pyrinomonadaceae bacterium
ACTCGACGAAGCGATCGCAGAGTACAAGAAAACACTCGAGCTCGATCCGTCGTCGAGAGTTTCACGCAGCAGTCTCGCCGATCTTTATCGTGCGACCGGTAAAACCGAAGAAGCACTTTCACTCTACAACGAACAACTCGCGGCGGATCCGAAAGACCGTACGGCCCGCGCCGGTAAAGTGGTCTCACTGCTCGAACTCGGTCGCACCGAGGAAGCCAACAGCGCGCTCGAAACCACACTCGCCGACGAGCCACGCAATCTGGCCCTGCTCACGGGCACGGCGTACTGGATGGCGGCGCACGGCAACAACGAAAAGGCCCTGGAGCTTGCGCGCAAAGCAATTGAAATTGAATCGCGTTACACGTGGGCACAGATCGCGCTTGCGAGATCTCTACTCGGTTTGCAGCGTCCACTCGACGCCGAACGCGCGCTTCGTTACGCACGACAGTACGGAAAATTTCCAACGCTTACTTACGAGCTGGCCAGCGTGCTGTCGTCGATGGGACTCTACGACGAAGCCGTCGAGGTTCTTCGAGAGTCGTTCACGATAAAAGACGGTGAGATTCAAACGAACCTCGCGGGACACGTCCCTGCGAGCGGGACGGATTTTGTCGAGTTACTCGCTCCGGAAAGACGTGCAGGCATTTACCAGGCGAAAGCAGCGGACAGCGCGGATAACGCAAAAACCCTGAAAGCGCTGCTCGCCTTCAACACTGCCGTCACTCCCGCGGAGGGAGAAAAGATCAACGAGTCAGCGGCAGTTGCGGCAGCACAGGACTTCGCAGCCGGAACTGACAACATGCGTGCTTTTCGTCAGGTCTACGCCGCGAGCCGTCTGCTTCGACACAGTGCCGGCGTCTCAACGGCGCTCGACCTGATTGCGCAAGCGAAGAAGGCTTCAGACGACGCGGTGAAAGTCCCAGTGCTCACGATGGCGGTGCAAGCCGACGAGTTCAGAGATCTACGCGCACGCGCTATTTCTGCCGGTAACGTTCCTGACGTTGCCGACGCTCCACCGCACCTGCTCGCAAACATTTTGAAAGGGCGTCTGGAAGATCTTCACGGGTGGGCGTTGTTCAATCAGGACAAGTATCCCGAGGCGATCGAGCATCTCAAACAGGCAGCAGAAATTCTTCCGGCAGAAACGCCCGCGTGGCGTACTGCGCTCTGGCATCTCGGCGTCGCTCACGAGCAATCAGGACAGAAAGAGCAGGCGCTCGACTACTACATCAAGAGCTATCGTAGTGGTCCAGTTGAAGCTATGCGACGATCCGTGATCGAGCAACTTTATAAAAGCGTGAATGGTTCGCTCGATGGACTCGAGGACAGGCTCGCCGGAACAACAGCAGCAACCGGAACAACAGCATCGGCGCCCGCCGCCACTAGCACGCCCGAACCGGCGCCCGTCGAAACTCCAAAACCGGAAGCCACTACTCCACCGGCAACGCCTCCGAGCTCTGAGTCGTCGCAACTCATCTCGGAAGACTCGCTCAAGAGCGCATCGTCACGTTTGCGCGCAAACATAAAGATCACCGGACGCATCGTTGACGAAAATAAGGTGGGACTCTCGAACGTGGTAGTCGTGCTGATCAGTCCATCCGGCTCGGTGATGGCTGCAACCACGGACAATGAAGGTGTTTACTCATTCACCGTGGCCCCATCACAGAAGAGCTACCGGGTCATCCCTTCGAAGGACGGCTACACCTTCAGTCCGATCGATCGCGCGTTCGCAAGCTTGTTCGAGGACCAAACACAGATCGACTTCACCGGGACAAAACAGTAGCCACAGATCTACGCAGAAAAACACGGATCAGAAAGAACATTTCTGATCCGTGTTTCATTTGCGTGTATCCGCGGCTTATTTATTTTGGCTGGGCGGTTGCCCGACGGGTTTTCCTTCCGCGTCAAACACTTCAACCTTTCCATACTTCGACAGGATCTCACGCGCCTTCGCAGCATCACCTACAGCAACCACTTGCAAATGCCCCAGGTCGATGTACTTCTGCGCCACGCGCTGAATGTCTTCAGCAGTGATGGCCGCCACCTTCTGCGGGTACGTGTCCCAGTAGTCCGCCGGAAGATTGTAGAGCTTCTGCGTGATGATGTTTTGCAGCAACGACTGCGGCTCCTCGAGTGACAGGGCAAAGCTGCCGATGATCGCACGCTTCGCGTTCTCCAGTTCTTCCCCCTGCACCTTGTCGTTGCGCATACGATTGAGCTCATACATAAACTCTTTCATCGCGCCCTCGGTGACGTCGGTCCTAACTTCGGAGCTGGCGCCCCACGTGCCTTTGAACTTCGAACCGCCGAAATTGCTGTACGCGCCGTACGTGTAGCCCTTGTCTTCGCGCAGGTTCAGGAAGAGCCGGCCCGATGGACCACCACCGAGAACCCGGTTGGCCATCAGCACCGCGAAGTAGTCCGGACTGATCCGCTCGATGCCGAGCGTTCCAAGCTGGATCACCGTCTGCACGGATCCTGGACGATCGATCAAATAAATCTTCGCTTCACCCTGCGCCGGGGCCGCCGGAATATTCGCTGCCGGAACGTCGCCCTTCGCCCAATCGCCAAACGCCTTCTCGATCCTCGGCATGATGTCTTTCAGAGTGACATCGCCGACGATGGCGAGAATGGCATTATTCGGACGATAGTACGTCGCGTGGAAGTCTGCGAGATCTTTGGTCGAGAGTCTCTTGATCGACTCGGTAGGTGGCGCTACCAGCGAAGCCGGATGACTGGTGCCGTAGATGGCCTGGTTGAACCGTTCCTGCGCCAGAAACTGCGGAATCGAACGCTGAAACTGAAGTTGGGCCAACGTTCGCGTTTTGTATTTCTCGACTTCTTCCTGCGGGAAGATCGGATTCCTGATCACATCCGAAAACAAAGCCATCGTCTGGTCCAGGTTCTCGACCAGGCCGCCAGTGGATACCACACTCGTCATCGACGAGAGACCCGAGTTAGCGGTCAACGTCGCTCCGAGCGCGTCAACCTGTTCTGCGATGTCTTTACTCGAACGCGTCTTCGTTCCTTCGCGCACAAGCGCGGCCGTGAAATTCGCGAGACCGCGATAGTCGGGCTTGTCAGAAAGACCACCACTCAAAAACACCATTTGCATGTTGAAAGTGGGGACCTTGTCCGATCGCAGCAGCACGACGCGAAGACCATTCGGGAGCGTTGCTTCCTCAGCGCGAGGAAGTTTTACTTTCAGAATTTCCTTGCTGACAGGCGCCTTGCCTTTGATGACGGCGCCCTTGGTTGTTGGCGGTGCCTGACCACCGGGCGCGCCCTGGCCGAACGCCAGAGACGACACCATCATGATCAGCATCAGTGCGACGATAACGTTGCTTCTATTCTTTGAGGTGTTCATTGCTTATATCAACTCCTTTACTGTCCCGACGCGCTGGTCGCGGGCTTCGCCTTTGGCATAGTGACTACAACCGTGCGGTTCGTGTCAGCAAAATATTTGTTCGCAACGCGCTGCACGTCTTCTTTCGTGACCGCGGCGACTTTGTCGAGCCGGGTATTAATCAGACCCGGTTCGTTGTAGTAGACCGCGTACTGGCCAATGGTGATCGCGCGTGAGAGCGAGCTCTGCAAGCTGTTAATGATGTTTCGTCGCGTCGTGTTCTTTGCTTTCTGAAGTTCCCAGTCAGCAATCGGCTCTTTCCTCAAACGCTCGATCTCTGCGTAGATAACTGCCTCGACGTCTTCTGTTTTGGAAGTCGGACGAAGAGTGGCGCTGGTGTAGAACGCGCCGGTGCCACGCTTCTCATCCATGAAACCAAACACATTCGTAACCATCTCTTTTTCTTTGACGAGCTTCTGGTAGAGACGTGAGCTCTGGCCGCCTTGCAACACAGCGCTCAGCACTTGCAACGCATAGAAGTCAGCAGTGTTGCCCTGCACTGCCTTGTAAGCAACATCCACTCGCGCTGCGCGAGCAAGCATGTCTTCAAGACTGTCGCGGCGTTCTGCTTTCTGCGCGGGCTCGGCCATGTCAACGTCCGGCGGATTGGGCTGGCGCGGTATGCTTTCGAAGCTGGCGCGAATCTTCGCGAGCGCTTCGTCAGTCTTGAAATCGCCGACGAGAACGAGCACCGCGTTGTTCGGCGCGTAGTACATCTTGAAAAACTCAGCGACGTCGTCAACTGTCGCCGCGCTCAGATCTTCCATCGAACCGATCACGGAATGCTTGTAAGCGAAGTTGTCGTAGACCAGCTCCTGCATGCGTTCCTGGCTCTTTCCGTAAGCCTGGTTATCGACACCCAGGCGGCGTTCTTCCTGAACTGCGTTGCGCTGGTTCTCGAGGTTCTCTTTGGTGATGGCCAGGCTCTTCATGCGATCTGCTTCGAGGAAGAGAGCGAGGTCGAGCTGGTTTGCCGGGAGGGCTTCGAAATAGTTTGTGCGATCTTCGTTGGTGGTCCCGTTCATGGTCCCGCCGTTATTGAAGACGAGGAGGAAGTGTTCACCCGATCCGATGTTCTCGGAGCCTTTGAACATCATGTGTTCGAACAAGTGCGCAAAACCAGTGCGGCCCTTGCGCTCATTACGTGAACCCACGTTGTAGGTGATCGAAATCGCCACCACCGGCGCGGAATGATCTTCAACAGTGATCACGCGCAGGCCGTTCTTTAACGTGGTCTCTTTGAAGTCGACTCGCACGTTGCGAGCACCCTGTGCCTGGGCTGACACAACGGCGAGCGCGCAGACAATCATTAGGCTTAAAACTTTAGACACGCGTCTCATTAAACTAACTCCTTTGTTTGTGGATGATTCTCTCGCGACGAGCAAGAATTCGGGGTTAACCGCGTCGGATGACTTTATGCGG
>DASUPZ010000016.1:0-3505 GCA_036280855.1 Pyrinomonadaceae bacterium
TCTGTGTTGGAGGATCTTAGTGTTAAGAGAAGCCCGACGTAACCGTGCGAAGCCTCTCGAAGGCCTGGTAAAGGAACGCACAGGAATCCCTGGTTTCGACGAAATCACCGGTGGGGGTCTGCCCGCCGGTCGCCCCACACTCATTTGCGGCAGCGCCGGCGCCGGCAAAACGCTTTTCGCCATGGAGTTTCTCGTTCGTGGCGCCATGCTCTATAACGAACCCGGCGTGTTCATCTCGTTTGAAGAAACCGAAGAGGAACTTGCCAGAAACGTCGCTTCACTCGGTTTCGACCTGAAGCAACTCGCCGCGGAAAAGAAAATCCTGCTCGACTACGTTTTCATCGAGCGCTCGGAGATCGAGGAGACCGGCGAATACGATCTCGAAGGACTGTTTGTCCGTTTAGGAGATGCGATCGATCAGCTCGGCGCCAAGCGCATCGTGCTTGACACGCTCGAAGCACTCTTCTCCTCCTTACCAAACGAAGCAATCATTCGCGCAGAACTGCGCCGCCTGTTCCGCTGGTTGAAAGAGAAAGGCGTGACTGCCCTCATTACCTGTGAACGCGGCGAAGGCACGTTGACCCGCTATGGACTCGAGGAGTACGTCGCCGACTGCGTCATCCTGCTCGACAACCGCGTGCAGAACCAGATCTCGACGCGCCGCATGCGCATCATCAAGTATCGCGGCACGTCGCATGGTACAAACGAATACCCGTTCCTGATCGACCACAGCGGTTTTTCAGTCCTGCCAATTACCTCGCTCGGTTTGAGTCACAAGGCGTCGACGGAACGAGTTTCTTCGGGCGTCCCGCGCCTGGACAACATGCTCGGTGGCCAGGGTTTCTATCGCGGCAGTTCGATCCTTATTTCGGGGACGGCGGGAACGGGGAAGAGCACACTCACCGCTCACTTCGTCGAAGCGGCTTGCCGGCGCGGCGAGCGGGCGCTTTTCTTCGCGTTTGAGGAGTCGCACGATCAGATCATTCGCAACATGCGGTCAGTGGGGATCGATCTTGAACGGTGTGTGAAGAAAGGTCTGCTGAATTTTCAGAACGCACGGCCATCGAGCTACGGTCTGGAAGTGCACCTTGCGTTGATGCACAAAGTCATCAGCGAATACCAGCCGTCAGTCGTAGTGGTCGATCCCGTTACGAATTTTCTGACGGTAGCTGACGAAGGTGACACCAAAGCGATGCTCACCCGGCTCATCGATTTGCTTAAGACGAAAGAGATTACCGGGATGTTTACGAGTTTGACCTCTGCCGGTAAAGAGATTGAAGACTCGGAAGTCGGCGTTTCCTCGCTGATGGACGCGTGGCTGCTCGTGAAAAATATCGAAACGAACGGCGAACGAAACCGCGGACTCTATATTCTTAAGGCCCGCGGAACTGCGCACTCTAATCAGGTGCGGGAATTTCTGCTCACCGATCACGGGGTCGAGCTGGTTGACGCGTACATCGGTTCTGAAGGTGTCCTGATGGGATCTGCGCGCTCGTCGCAAATCGCGCGCGAAACTGCGGCTGAACGTGAACGCCGCCTGGCTACGGAACGCAAAGAACGAGAACTGCGCCGCAAGAAGGAGCTTTACGAGGCGCAGTTGCTGGCACTCAAAGGACAATACGAAGTTGAGCGAGATGCAATCCTCAAGGAATTGGATGAAGAACAGAACCGGCTGAAAGTACTTGCGGACCAACGCCTCGAGATCGCGCGATTGCGTAAAGCCGACAAGAGCGGAGTGCCGATAGACGAGAACGGTGCGAAAAAAGCACGGAAAGGATAGTTTGATGAAGACTACCCCCGCAAAACCGAAAAAACGATCGCAGGTCAATGGCCACTCACCGCAGGCCAACAGCGCCGACGGTGCGCGTTGGAACCTGCGCCTTTATGTGGCAGGCCAAACACCACGATCGATCACTGCATTCAAAAACCTCAAAGACATTTGCGAGGAGTATCTGAAAGGTAAGTATCACATCGAGGTCGTCGACTTGATGGAGAATCCGACGCTGGCTCGTGGGGACCAGATTCTGGCAGTCCCGACGCTGGTGCGGAAACTACCACAGCCGATCAGAAAGATCATCGGCGATCTTTCCAACACCGAGCGTGTTCTGGTTGGACTCGATATTCAGCCACGTTGAAGGCAACGAACCATGTGTGTTTCATGACAAAAGCAAATGACCCGAATTCACTCCCCGGCCGGACTAAGACAAGGTTGAGGAGTGCAACAGAGGCTTTTGAAAAGACGCTGAAGCGCAAGGCACTTAAGCGCGCGAAATACATATTGCGGCTGTACGTTAGCGGTTCGTCAGCAAGTTCGCTGAAAGCTGTCTACAACCTCAAGAAGATTTGCGAGGAACATTTGCCCGATTACGATCTCGAAGTGATTGATATTCACGAAAATCCGGCTGCAGCGCGTGCAGAGCAGATCGTCGCTGCGCCAACTCTGGTAAAGAAGTTACCGGAACCTCTGCGAAGGTTCGTGGGCGATCTGTCGAATACGCAGCAGATTCTGGTGGGACTGGATATTTACAAGCGGCAGGATACCAGCGGAGTTCCAGGCTGAGCTCCGTGACAAATGGAAATGGCACAACGAAGAGAACGTATCACACAGGTTGACGAAGAAATCGCTGAACTCCAACAGCGTCTTTATGAAGCTGAGGAGACTTTGCGCGCGATCCGGGAAGGTGAAGTCGATGCGCTCGTGATCGATGGTCCAAAGGGCGAAGTTATCTACACGCTTACCAGCGCCGACTATCCTTACCGGCTCATGATCGACGAGATGAACGAAGGCGCCGTGAGCGTCTCACCTGATTCGTTCATTCTCTACAGCAATCGTCACTTTGGAAGCATTCTCGGTTTGAGCGAAGGGAATGCCAGCGGTGTCCCGTTTGGCGACTTCATCATTCCCGAACATCGCGAGCAGTTTCTCGAAGACCTGAAAAGCGCGCGCGGCCAGAGCATTCGACGCGAGTACACATTGAGCACCGGTAACGGGCGTCAGGTCCCCGTGCTGATGTCATTTGCCAAACTCCAACCGCAGACCAACTCAATCGGTATCGTCGTCACGGATCTAACGGCACAAAAGACGCTCGAAGAGAAACTCCGCCAGGCCAAAGAGGGGCTTGAAGAACAGGTTACAGTGCGCACGAAAGAACTGCGCGATAGTGAGAGACGGCTGTTTGCGATCCTCGAACACAGCGCTGCCGACCTGAAAGCGATGAGAAGGCTGAACGAGATCGGCGCTCATTGTGCGCAACAGGGACACGATGTGGCGGGATGTCTGGGTGAGATTCTCAACGTTGCCATCGAGATAAGCGGAGCAGACAGAGGCAATATTCAGTTGTTCGACAGCCAGTCGGGTCAGCTTAACATCGCAGCGCAGCGCGGTTTTGACGAACGGTTTCTCAAGTTCTTTGCGAATGTTGATGGTGCCGATACGGCTTGCGGTCTGGCCATGGAATCGAAACAGCGCGTTATTGTCGAAGACATCGCCGAAAGTGAAGTTTTT
>DASUPZ010000017.1:0-15515 GCA_036280855.1 Pyrinomonadaceae bacterium
GTTATCGAATCTATGCGGGAATGATCGTTGTCGGCCGCCCTCTCGACTAAGCAATTGTAGGGGTGGCCACGAGGGCCGCCCCTACAATTGCATCCTGGGCATCCATTTGTGCTTTTCACGCTTCTTTGTGGCTCTAGTCGAGAGGGCGGCCGACAACGATCATTCCCGCATAGATTCGATAACCCTCCAGCACTTTTCGAATTTCGATCGGCTTCAGAAACTCACCGACTTCGACTGGCGTCACAGTTGAATAAGGAAACTCGCCTTCGACGAGACACAGGATCTCATCTCCAACACACCAATCTTTTACGATCAGCGGCAGATCCTTCTCGACGAATGTGTAGCCGAGTGCTTCAACCTGTTTCCTGCCCATGCCTCAGTGTGGCAAGACAATTTTCGGTTGTCAGTAGTCTTATTCGATCAGTTTTCGGAAGGTGATTGAGTAACGCAGCGAGTCGACGCGGAGGATACTGTGCTGCCACTCCGATCGTGCTGGTCCAATCAGCAGGTACGCCGATCGCGGCTCGACTTCGACGTTCGCACGCTCAAATTTGCCATCCAGCTTCCGCCGGAATCGCAGCACGCACGGCGCTAGCAGTGAGATCCCAACCACTTCTCCGAACACTGCTTTATCGCGGTGCCACCCGATTCCCGTGCCTGGTCCATACTCGGTTACGAGCACGTGCTGAAACACTTCCGGCGCGAGGCCGGCGAACTCTGCGGCGCGTGCGCGCACAGGCAGGAGAAAGTCGGGAATGTCATCCGCCTTTCGCAGCCGTTGTGCGGAGAATTCGTAATGAAAGCCGAAGGAAACAATACGGCGCTTGCCGAGGTAACCGTGAAACTCGAATTCACGAAACGGTAGCTCTCGCACACGAGCCAGCAGGGCGTTTTCTTCAGCCTCGTCGATCAGTTCGGGGCGGTAGTGAAAGCCTTCGAGCACGGGATGCTTCTGGCTTCCCGCACCGTCGAAGAAGTTAAACTGCACAGACATCACACCCACCCTCCTTGACTAATACTAAACAAGATAGTCACAAAAGATACGCGTGCAAGTAAAATGCATTACTTCGGGCTGCGGCAGTTGTTACTATCCAATCGCTTATGACCAGGAAAATCGTTTTGCTAGTTCTGTTAGTCGGCGTTGTGGTTGCGGCGGTGTTTGGAGTGGTCAGGTACAGCGAGCGGAAGCTTAGCTTGCGGGGGTTGAGTGCGTCGTCGGCGATTACCGCAACTACAAACGCTTTTTCGTGGTCTGAAGCAGTCGAGAAAATCAAAGAAGCTCGCATCGATGGAGCCGGCGCAATCACCACGCCGCCTGAGCTCAGACACTACAGCGACCGGTACTGGTTTCTCGCAACGCAGGTTGCCGAGATCGAGCAACACCGCGTTTACCATTGCCAGGATTTCTTCGACCTGGCTGCTCTTATCCAGCGTGGCGAACTCGTCGTTGTTCCGGCAGTTACTGAATCGTACGTCCTGTACGGCATCGGCGAGCGGGCCGACGACAGCGAGTTCACCAGGTACGAACCGGAACCCAGTCCGGAAAGCACGCCGGCTCCGCAGAATTTTATCGGCAACTATGAATCGCTTGCCGCCCTCGCGAAGAGCGTCGCAGGACGTTCTTTCGATCTGAACAACCCGTCTGACCGCGAGACGTTGAAGATCATCATGCTCAGTTCGGTTAGACCACAAGCACTAAAGATCATCGAAGAGGTGGCCCAGGTTTATCGAAGTCAATTCGATCGCCCGTTACCGGTCAGTTCACTCGTACGGCCCGAGCAATATCAACGCGCGTTACGCCGGGTGAACAGGAACGCGATTCTCATCGATACGCCGCCCCACTCAACCGGCCTCGCTTTCGACATCGACTATCGCTACATGAGCGCCGCGGAACAAAACTTTGTCATGAACGAGCTGGCCCGTTTGAAAAGAGAAGGCCGCATCGAGGTCATACGCGAGCGCAACGCAAACTATCACGTGTTTGCTTTTATCGACGGCGCCCGGCCGCCTGACGATCTGATTTCAGCGTCGCTGGAGAAAGCAGGCGCGCCGCCGAAGGAGACAGAAGAGGCGGCCGCAGAACCTGTGAAAACAGAGCGAAAAGCAAGACCCAAAGCCGTGAAAACACGAAAACCGCGCGCAAATGCACGAAAGCGTAGGCGGTAATTGTGACATTATTAAATGCTGTTGTTCGTAAACCGGGAGCCAGCTTGGTGCATCTCTCATATACCCGGCAGCAAGACGCTATGAAGCATAGAAGAATTCACATCGCGGTGATTGTTGTTTTGCTGGTCCTGACGGGCGGTGTAACCGGATCGCGCAGTGGCCTCGGCGAGTCGACGTATCAAGCAAGTAAGGAAGAGAGTCCTGAAGTTGAAGCCGCTCCTGTTATCACGCCTCAATCGAATCGGTTTGCGGACGCCGCCGCCAGGAACGCGGCACTCAGGAACGAACTCACCTGGACCTTCGGAGGTAAACAACAGCGCGGCTGGTACCTGTACGATCCGTTGTTAACGAAAACTCTGGACACTTCGAGCGATGCGACCACTGTGGACTTCGCTGCGGCGGTCGCTGCATGGCAGAAGAGAAGGGGACTGGCCGCGAACGGCGTCCTCGATGAGAAGCCGCTCATGGCAATAGTCTCGCAGTGGCAGAGCAATCGACTGAAAAGCCGCACGCCTGCAGATCCGTCTGAACTCATGACCGCACCGCCGGCAGACTTTTACGATCCCGGACGTGCAGAAGAGCTTCGTCAGGTTGAGCGCAACACTTATGCGGCGTACAAGGAGATGATTGCGGCTGCGATGGCCGATCGATCTCTCAACCTCAAATCCACAGACAAGTTTTTAAAGATCATTTCCTCTTACCGCTCGCGCGAGTACCAGGACCGGCTGCGACAGCAATCGCCGAATTCTGGCCGGGCAGGACTTGCGGTAAACTCTCCACACTTCACCGGGCGCGCTCTGGATATCTACGTTGGTGGCAGCCCTGTTGATACTGCCGATGCTAATCGCGCGATCCAGGTCAATACGCGCGCTTACCAGTGGCTCGTGCGCAATGCAGAACGGTTCGGCTTTCGTCCTTACTTTTACGAACCGTGGCACTGGGAATATGTAAAATAAGCCGCGGATCACACGGATAAAAACACGGATGCTCGTCAGAGTGGACCACGTCACGAAGTCGTTTGGCCCAAAGGTCGCGCTTAACGACATCTCGTTCTCAGTGCCTGCGGGCCAGCTCTGCGGACTGCTTGGTCCAAACGGCGCGGGGAAAACCACGCTCTTCCGGCTTCTCATGGGCATCCTCAAAGCAACTGAGGGCACGCTCTCGATCGATTCGCTTGACGCCTTTGAAGATCGTGTTGCAGTCAAGCGGCTCGTCGGATTTCTTCCCGATGAACCCGTTTTCTACTCTTACTTGTCCGGTATCGAGATCCTCGAGCTCAGTGCCGCGATGCATGGCCTCGACGTCCGAGCGACGATGGCACGCATCGCGCCTCTCGTCGCCAGGCTTCGTCTCGCGAGCGATATAGACAACTTCGCCGAAGATTATTCCCGCGGCATGAAGAAAAAGCTTGGCCTGCTTCTCTCGATGCTTCATGAGCCCAGGCTTTTGATTCTCGACGAACCGACAAACGGTCTCGACGTCGAGTCGACCCATCTCTTCTACGACCTGATGCTGGAAGAGTCGCAGCGAGGCACCACCGTTCTCTTTTCAACGCACCTGATGGACCAGGTAGCACGACTCTGTTCGCATGCCGTGATCATCAACGATGGGAAGCAGGTCGCGAATGGTTCGATCGAAGAGTTGCGCTCGACCTTTGACGACTCACACAGTCTGGAAGATATTTTTCTGAAACTCACCTCAAGACCTGCGCAGACATGAAGCGCGAATCTTCTCTCCCACATCCACCCGGTTTCTGGCACACCGTGCGACTACTGCTGTCAGTAGCTCGCCGCCGTTCTAACGGTCGTATCAGCCGGCAGCAGGAGTTGCTGCAACATCGCACCGGCTCTCGCACAAACACGATCAGCGCGCTTGGCGTGCTCGGAGTTTGGGTGATGGGAGCCTTTCTCAACGGTGTTACAGCTACGGTTCTGCACTCCGCCGTCATGGAAGCGCAAAGCCTTGAAGCAGAACAACAAGGCAAGATCGTAATGAGGACGCGCTTCTTTGCTGAATCACTTACCCAGCTCCGGAACGCTACAGGAGACGAGGATAAGGAGAGGGCGGAAGAACGGCTCGAATCCAGCATTGTCTTTGAAGCGGAAAGGCGAGTGGAAGAGCTTGGCGGATCTAAAGAGGAGCATCGACAGTTCCTGAGAGAGGCTGTGAAAACCCGTTCAGTTGGTGACTTTATTCCTCAGGACTCTACCCAGCCTGGAATACATTACCTCACGTCGACTGGTCCACTTCCACTAATGGTTGCGACGCTGGTTTTGCTCGGTTGGCTTCTCATGCTGATATTTCAGGGAGAAGGACTCGAGCTCGATATCCAGCGCAGAAGAAACCCGATGTGGGAGTGGCTATTCAGTCATCCCGTCAGGCCGGGCGCCGTTTTTCTCGCGGAGATGTTGGCGCCCATCGCAGCTAATCCAATTTACGCAACTGGTCCACTTTTCTTCGGCATACTTTACGGTTCGATTCACGGATCAGGATTCGGGTTCGTGGCGGCTGTCCTGGTCGGTGTGCCTGTCGTAGTCGGAGCGGCTTCGTTAGGGAAGGCACTCGAGATCGGGATCATGCTTCGTTTTCCGCCACGCACTCGCGGCGCATTGATCGGACTAATGAGCTGGTTTGGCTACGCAATGATGATTGCGCTTGTTGTGAGCACATTGGCTATGCCGCAGATCATCAAATTCTCCGCCACAGTTCTTAGACCGCTGGCGATAACGGTTCCGTTTCCAGTGTTTGCATGGGCCACCGGTTTGGAAGCGGATGGTTCGTTCTCATTTTTATCTGGGATGCTCGCGTGCTGGTTTGCATCGGCGGCGATGATCGGCGGCGGTCTCGCTTTCAGCATGTGGGGTGCTCAGCGAGGTCTGGCGGGCAGCGCAGTTGCTGCGAAACCAGCATCAAGAAAAAAGACCGCTGCTGTTCCATTCGTCAAACGCGATCCACTGTATCGCAAAGAGATTTTGTGGTTTCTGAGAGACCGTGGCGCGATCGTTCAGGCCGTGCTGATTCCGGTAACAGTTGCGGCCGTCGAAATTGTTAACTTCAGGATCATGTTTCAAGGTGCTACGGATTCCTGGCGCAACATCGCGGGAATCGGAGTAGTTTTCGGCACGTATTTTCTATGGGTTCTCGGTCCTCGCTCGCTTGCTTCAGAAGGACAGGCTTTGTGGCTCGCACAAACGTGGCCCAGGGGACTCGAAGACCTGATGAAAGCCAAGGCGCGACTCTGGTTTCGCATCGCGACTTCGCTCGTAGCCGTTGTGTTTGTCTTTGCGATCCTGCGTTCGCCCCTGGACGCGTGGAAAGTCGTGCTCGTCGCGGCAGGTTGGCTCGCCTTCGGCCGCAGCATGGCGGAAAAGTCTGTCACGCTCGTTACGGTTACGTCTTCGTCCGGTGAGCAGGAACCAATTCCGAAAGGCCGGCGGTGGGCGGCAGCGCTTGGGATGCTCACTTTCGCGATCGGCATTCTCGGAAACCGTTGGGAACTGGCGGTCGTCGGCATTGTTTACTCGTGGATCACCGCAGCCGCGATGTGGGAGAGCTTTCGCGCGCGCTTACCCTTCCTGTTTGATCCATGGTCTGAAAGAGTTCCGCATCCGCCGACGTTGCTGCACGCGATGATCGCCGTCAGTGCTTTCGTGGAAGGCGGTGCGGTTATCACCGGACTTACGATAGCGTTCGTTTCAATTTTCGGAGGTGGTCTCGCACTGGCCCAGGCCCTCGGAGTTGCTCTGGTGGCGATTATTGTTTCCCTCGTCACGGCGAAGATGTTGGGGAATCGCGGGGTTCAACCTGGAGAGATCTGGCGTTGGAACGAGGACGCCGCAGGCAAGAAATTCTTTAGATCAGTCCTGGCCGGTTGCGCGGGTGGTCTACTGCTCGGACTGCTCGCGAAGGTTTATGTATTGTTGTTATGGCGGTTCGACATGTTTGCGCAGTGGCTTCGTGAAGGTGAGAAACAAATGGAGAGCATTCCGAATCTGTGGCTCTCCTTTGCGTTCATTGCGGTTGTGTGTGCGCCTTTCGCAGAAGAGTATTTGTTTCGAGGACTGCTGTTTCGTGCACTGGATCGAGAGTGGGGAGGCTGGCGTGCTCTAATCGGCAGCGCCGCGTTCTTCACCATTTACCATCCCCCGTTTTCGTGGCCTCCTGTTTTTCTTGTAGGACTCGCGACCGCTCTGATCTTCAGGAAAACCGGACGACTTGCCGGCGCCGTGGCTCTCCACATGGTCTATAACGCCCTGGTGATCTTGCAAAACTGATCCGTGCAAATCTGCTTATATCCGTGTCATCAGTGGTTACGGAAGCGGGGCGCGATTTCGTTGAGCCAGTGATTCATCTCAGCTTGAAGATAGTATTTCCCTTTGAGCATCACGCCCGTGCGTTTTTGCGTGTTGGCAATATCGTCCAGAGGGTTTGCGTCGAGTAGGACCAGGTCGGCTCGCTTTCCTTTTTCAATCGTTCCCGTCTTATCGATCGTTCCAAAGAACATCGCGGGATTGCGCGTCGCCGTTTCGAGCGCCGCATAGTTTGATAAACCTGCATCGCGCAGATCGATCAACTCGAGATGCAACGTGTGCCCGTAAAGCATGAGCCACTCAGGTGTATCCGAGCCCGCCATCAATCTCCCGCCTGCGTCGTAAATCGCTTTGACGATCTTGTTACGGATTGCAATGTACTTCTCACGTTTTTCGATCGGCGCGGCGGTTGACAGGTACTTCTTGCTGTAACCGGTCCACAAATCGACGGTCTTTTGCGGATAGAAGCGAATGTCAGGCTGAGCCTTGAACGACTCTTCAGTTCGACCTTTGCCGAAGGTGAACTTGAAAAGATGTAGCGTCGGCGTCGAGAACGGATTTGCGGCCACTGTTTGCCGCGCCAGTTCCGGGATCCTGCTTTCGTCGAGGTAGTCGATACTCTCCCAGTTCTTCGGGTTGTAGACGTAAAGATCGGAAACAGAACCTTTCACAGGTGCGTTTTCGGGCAACAGTGCTTCGAGATACGCATCGAGATGCTCGATCTGCTGTTTGGCTTTGAACGCGCGTGCGAGGCCGACCGATCGGCTGTCTGCATGGCCCACGACGCGAATATTTTGCTTGCGCGCTTCGTCGACGATCGCTTCGTAAACCTCGGGCGCAAGGAATGTCGTTACTTTGATGAAGTCGTAGCCATCCTGTTTCGACTTGCGAACGGCAGCGCGCGCTTCAGCGTCTGTGGTCACGACGATGGAATTCGGTTGCTTGCGTCCGGTGAGGTGTGGACTGGCGGCGTAGATCGTCGGCGCAAGAATCTGTTCGCTTGCGCTTTTACTGCGCAGGACGATGTGCTCGGGCGTGCCGATCATCAGACGAATCGTCGTGACGCCGTACGCGATCATGATCTTAAACTCATCTTCCGCGAGGGAATCAGGAAATTCATCGTCGGTAAAAAGATGAGTGTGCATGTCCGTCAGGCCGGGGATCAAAAACTTGTCTGTGCCGTCGATTCTTTCAGCCCCTGCCGGGACCTTGACTCGCCTCACGTCGCCGATCTCGGCGATCACTCCATTGCGGACGATTACTGTCTGATGTGGCAGTACGCGTTCTTTGTCCATCGGAATGACGTTCACGTCGATGAAGGCAACGGTGCGCGCGGGTTGAGTTGTTTGGGCCGAGACGGAAATGGCGAAGATCAGGATAAAGAGCAGGGCGAAGTTTTTAGTCATCAAAGTCCTCAGTGGCGATATGGCGTTGAATGAACGACGAGGCGTAGAATAAGCGAAACCAATTTGAAATGGTACTGATTGATCCTGTTTCAGACCGAAGCGTTCACGGAGCAAAAATATGGATGATTTGAACGAAGAACAGGGGCTGGAAGAACTGTCTGAAAACGATTTGGCTCAAACACGTGCCTTCGAAGCCACGGCCGCAAAGACCGCTCCACTTCCGCGTCTCGAACCCGAAGCTGATAAAACTCCGGCCGATACAAAGGAAGAAGAGTTTCGTTTCGGACAGAGCCAGATCCTTCAGATGATCGCTGCGAATGCGCCCCTGAGCGACACTCTCGATCGTCTGGTTAAGTTGATCGAAGCGCAAACTCCAGACATGCTTTGTTCTGTTCTGCTGCTCAGCGATGACGGCGATCACGTGCGTCATGGAGCCGCGCCGAGCTTGCCGGAAGATTACGTTGCGGCGGTGAACGGCTCGGCGATTGGGCCAAAGCATGGTTCGTGCGGAACTGCGATGTACCGCGGTGAGCCGGTGGTTGTGACCGACATTTTTTCCGATCCCCTATGGGAAGACTACCGCGATATAGCCGCGGCGAGTGGTCTGCGTGCGTGCTGGTCAACGCCGATCTTGTCGGGGCGCGGGAAAGTGCTTGGTTCGTTTGCGATGTATTACCGCGAGCCTCGCACTCCGACGGGTGATGAAGCTGGTTTGACTGACGTCGCTACTCGCATCGCGGGGTTAGCGATCGAACACAACGCGGCAAGAGAGATACTCGCGCGAACGCAGGCTGAGTTGGCCCAGGCGACGCATGCTGCAACCACGGGTAAGGCAGTGGTGTCGATTATCGATGAAGTGAATCAGCAACTGGAAGCGATCGTTGGCAATGCGAAGCGATGTCTTGAGTTGCTGGACGAGGACAAACCGGAGATCGCAAACTTCCGCGAGCCATTAAAGAACATCGCCAACCACGGTCATAACGCACTCGATATCATCCGACAGGTTCGACAGGATTAACACGATTTACAGGATTTACAAGATTCAGATCTTGTTAATCTTGAAAATCCTGTAAATCCTGTCAAAGGTTTTCCTGTCACCTGAAGCTGTCGGTTGCCCTCACGAGTGCGTCAACAATGCCTTTCTCCAACGCAGAGTGCCCGGAATCTGGAATAATCTCCAACCGCGCTTCGGGCCATGCTCGATGCAGGTCCCACGCGCTCATCACCGGACACACCACGTCGTAACGCCCGTGCACGATCACCGCCGGAATATGTCGAATGCGATCGATGTTTTCTAGCAGGTAATTATCAGTTTCGAAGAAACAGTTGTTCACAAAGTAATGACACTCGATTCGCGCGACTGCAAGTGCTTTATGAGGTTCTCCAAATTCATCGATCAGGTTCTTATCAGGAAGCAGCTTCAACGCACTGGCTTCCCAGATGGACCATGCCTTCGCCGCCTCAAGCCGCACTGATTCATCATCGCTCGTCAGTCGACGATAATAGGCATTGATCATGTCGCCACGTTCGTCTTCCGGAATTATGCCAACGTACTCCTCCCAGTTGTCGGGAAAAATCGCGCTCGCACCCAGGCCGTCTTCATAAAACCAGCGAATCTCTTTTGGCCGGCATAGAAAGATGCCACGCAGAACCAGCCCGCGCACGCGCTCCGGATGTGTCACAGCATAAGACAGCGATAACGTGCTGCCCCACGACCCGCCGAACACGAGCCACTGGTCAATGCCAAACTGTTCGCGGATAGTTTCGATGTCCTGGATCAGGTGCCACGTCGTGTTGTCGTCGAGTGAAGCGTGTGGCCTGCTCCGGCCTGCGCCACGCTGTTCGAAGAGAATGATGTGATACGCCTCCGGATCGAAGAAGCGTCGATAATCCGGGACCAGCCCGGCGCCCGGTCCACCGTGCAGAAACACGACGGGTTTTCCGTTCGGATTTCCACATTGTTCGTAATAGAGTTCGTGAACGTCGGAGACTCGAATGTGGCCCGTATCGTACGGCTCGGTCGCAGGGTAAAGAGTTTTTAATGTTTCCATGTTGCTGGGGATTATCGTGGCAGACGGCAGCGTTCTGCAAACGATGCTGAGGCTAGCCACACCTCGGCGACGTTGGGCCTAGCGTGGGTAATTATCTCCGTGGTCGCTATCTTTACGGTCTCGAAAGGGAGGTTGATAATGAGGCGTTCAATTGTATCGGTGGTGGCAACGTTACTTGCGTTTGTAGCTGGCGTCGGAGTTAACCGGTTAATCTGGGCTCCTTCAGAGAAGAACACCGCTCCCGCTCCCAGGGCCGAAACTGTCGCCGCCGTCGCGGCTGTGGCTCCGCCCGCCGTTCCGGTGAATACACCCTTAGAACCGTTGCGGGAAGGTAAAATAATTTTCGACTATAACGATGACACTTTCTTTCCAGATGGTAGTTACTACATCGAAGGAAAGACGCCAAAGGAGTTCGCTGAATTCTCCGGGTTCAGCATCACGTATTACGAAGACAATGACGGCACTGGGGGAGATATCATGTTCTTTACCAAAACCGGTGAGACTTACGACGAAGTCCCTGTGATCTTTGGTTGGGTAACTGAACGACGCGTGATCTTCCTTACTGCTCCGCATCTGAAGACACAAGTTGAGTACCGGTTTGATGGCGAATTTATTCAAAGCGACGCCGACGCTGCGAATGGGACGGCAGTTCTGCGAGGCACGTTAACGAAGACGGACGGCGGCCGAAAAGTTGCACAGCGCGTTATCAGATTGCGAAGAGAGCAGCACGCATGTTGAGTTTATTAGAGACGTAGAAACACGCGCATACGGTCGAGTTCTGCATCCAGTTCGCGTTTGAAAGCACGGTCGCGGGGTGGCGTCGCTTGAACGTAGCCCAGGTCAGTTAGCAGTTCTCCATTCTTTACCGCGAGGTTGGCCCAGCCGATTACGTGCTCGCGCCAGAGCACCGGCAGCGCGTAGTAACCGAGCTTACGTTTAGCCACCGGCGTGTACGCTTCGAGTCGATACGTCCAACCCCACAAACGTTCGAAGCGTGCGCGATCGTGGACGACGGGATCGAAAGGTGCGAGCAACCGGACCACGTCCTCGATTTCCTGCGCTTGTTCATTCTCCGGCCAGTACCAAAGGACATCTTGGATCCGCTCATGCCGGAGCCGCTGCCTGGTGCGTTGCAACGCACCCGGCAATTCTTTCTGCCACTGTGGAACCGCATGTCGCAAACGTCCAACGTAGTATGAAAGACTTGGACCAGGCAGCGGCGCGTAAAGGCCGACCACTACATCAATGAGAGCGTCAACTCGTGCGCGACGTTCGGCGGCGCCTTTCGGGGCCGGCTCGTGTTGATGAATCTTGTAAATGCGAATGCCTTTTTCGCGGCGTGCGATACGCAGGAGGCCGGAGTAGTGCATGGCGTCGAGCAGGTGGGTGGTAAGGCTGGATGATCCACCCCAGTAATTCGTGGTGGTGCCGTGTGCGAAGTGACCGTTGACTTCTCTTGGGTGGACCTCGCCGCGTTCGCGAACGAAATCGAGCACGAGTTTGGCTTGCTTTTTCTGTCCAGGCGCCCAGGGATGAATGACTTCAGCCGCGGATGCACGCGAATTGGACCGCGGATGCATTAAAGATTGCAAAGCGCGCGTGACGTAGCCGTAGTTGATGAAGAAATCTTCTTCGATGTCGAGTGTTGGATAACGACGTTCGAGATCTCCGGCGCGATAATCTTTTACACGGTGCCGCAGAATCAGATCCTGCGCTCTTGCGGGCGCCCGGATCGGGTCCGCCTGCAGAAAACCCATTCTTTCGAAGGCGGCTTTCAGCGTTGCAGGCTTCGGAAAGTTGCGTGCGACGGTGTAGCGTCGCAGGTCTTCGAGTGTTAGAGGCATGGGAAAAGTATTTTCAAGATTCGAAAACAGTGGCACTATTGTCCGGAGTAAGAACCTCAGAACCCGCGGTGTGACGTAGCATAACAAAGAAAAACGAGAGGCCAATACCGATGAACCCCCAGCCATCTTTTCGCTTCAAACTGTTTTCAATCCTCGCCGTCTTAGCGCTGATCGCCACCTGTTTTAACTGGTCCACAGTGCGGGCGGGTGGGGAGGAGTGGAAGCCGGTTGATCCCGGAGATGTTGCACTCAAAGCGGCGAAGGTTGAGCCGAATGCCGATGCCGAGGCGATCTTTTGGGATATTCGGATTGATGACGGCGGTTACAGCGATCTCGTGCTGTCGCACTACGTGCGCATCAAGATCTTCAACGAGCGCGGGCGCGAGAAGCATAGTAAGATGGACATCCCCTACGTTAATGGTGTGAAGATTAAAGATATCGCAGCGCGCACCATCAAAGCCGATGGCTCCATTGTCGAACTCCTGAAAGACGACATCATCGAAAAAACAGTTGTCAAAGCAAGCGGCCTCAAACTGAAAACGAAGACGTTTGCATTTCCAGGAGTCGAGCCCGGCGCGATCATCGAGTACAAGTGGAAAGAAGTTATCTCAAACACCTCTGCAAACAACCTGCGTCTTCAGTTCCAGCGCGACATTCCAGTCCAGTCTGTAACCTATCGAATCAAACCTGCGCGTGATGCCTCGTTTGACGTTCGGCCCTTCAACATGCCGAAGTTTGCCTTTCAGAAAGAGAAGGGCGGCTTCCAGGCAACGACGGTCACAAACATGACCGCGTTTCGCGAAGAACCGATGATGCCGCCCGAGGACAGCGTCAAGTCGTGGGCCATGGTCCGTTATGGCAGCGGCTTCTTCGATTTCATCAGCTACGCGTTCCTCGCGAATGCCATTCACCTTGGCACACAGCCGCTGATGAAAGTCGATAAAGAGATCAGACAAAAAGCCCTCGAGATCATCGGCAATGCCGAGACCGAAGACGAGAAACTCGAGAAGCTCCTCACGTTTTGCCGCGAGAACATCAAGAACACCGACGACAGGACCGCCGGCTTCACCGAAGAGCAGATAGAAAAACTGAAAGACAACAAGAAACCTTCCGACACGCTCAAGCGAGGTGTCGGGTCCGGAGTTGATATCAATCTCCTGTTTGCAGCCCTTGCCAACGCGGCTGGCTTTGAATCTCGAGTTGCGCTTTTGCCCGATCGAGGCCGGCGTTTTTTCGATCGCAACGTGATTATTCCCGGCTCATTGCGTCCGGCGGCCATCGCGGTGAGATCCGGTTTTTCCTGGAAGTTGTTTGATCCTGCTTTCAAGTACATCACCGCAGGCATGCTGCGATGGCAGGAAGAGGGCGTCGATTGCCTGATTGCCGGCGAGCGGACCACGTGGATTACGACGCCCATGTCGCCACCCGAGAGATCGAAAGAGAAACGCACGGCAACGTTAACGCTCGACGAGAATGGAACACTCGAAGGCGACGTGACGATCGAGTACACCGGTCATCTCGCCATCGAACGAAAACTGCAGAACGACGAAGACTCTCCGGAGCAGCGCGAACAGACACTGAAAGACGCGCTCAAAGAGCGGCTGAGCTCCGCCGAGCTAAGCAACATCGTTGTTGAAAACGCGACCGATCCGTCCAAGCCATTTATCTACAAGTATCACGTGAAAGTGCCGGAGTATGCGCAGCGCACGGGCAAGCGACTCTTCTTTCAGCCCGCTTTCTTTCGAAAAGGTATCGAGCCGCTCTTTAGCGCCGGCGAGCGGCGTTATCCGGTTTACTTTCGCTTTCCGTGGTCTGAGGAAGACAAGATTACGCTGAACTTGCCGAAAGGCTACGTGCTCGATAATGCGGATCGTCCGGCGCCGATCACTGCCGGTCAGGTTTCGAAATATGAAGTAAAGATGGGCATTACCAACGATAAGACGACGCTGATGTATGGCCGGACTTTTTACTTTGGCGGAGACGATGCGATTCTGTTTCCAGTCGAAAACTATCCGCTTCTCAAACAGCTTTTCGACGGGATTCACAAAGCGGACAATCACATGATCACGCTCAGGCAAAATTAGACAGGATGAACATGACGCACAGGATTCCCGGGATATTCGTTTTCCTTGCTGTATTACTTCTCAATACCGTTCAAGCTCAACAAGTTTCCAGTCCACCGTTGTTTACCTTCAACGAGCTGGTCGAACTTTACGAAACGGATCCACCTTCGCCGGAACTCTCAGCCAAACTCACGCGATTACTAACGACACCGTTTGTAAACAACTCCACCGGTGTTCGTCCGCCACGCGGGATCAGTACCGCCACACTCTCCCGCCCCGGCTTTTTACGAGTTGCGACCTGGAACATCGAGCGCGGACTCGAATTTGACGCGATCAAGGCAGCGCTCACCAACGATCAGAGATTCTTTCGACGGCTTCCGGCATCGAGGCGAGGATCGAAGTTCAAACTCAGCGACGTGATGGCCCAGGCGGCGGAGCTGAGTCGCGCGGACATCATCATCCTTAACGAAGTCGATTGGGGATTGAAACGCACGAACTATCGCAACGTCGCGAAAGAGCTGGCGAACGCGATGCAAATGAACTACGCCTTCGGCGTCGAGTTTGTTGAAGTCGATCCCGTCACACTCGGAATCGAAACGTTTGAAGGCGAAACAAGCGCCGACAAATCCGAGATCATTGCAAACCTCGCGGTCGATAAAACACGCACGCTGGGCCTGCACGGCACTGCGATCCTCAGCCGCTTCCCGCTGCGTAATGTGCGCCTGATCCAGTTTGCCAAACAGGGTCACGACTGGTATGTCGCCGAGAAAGACGGAATCTCGAAGCTCGAAGCAGGGAAGCGCAAAGGCGCAAAACTCGTGTTTGGCGAAAAGATCATGCGCGAAGTGCGGCGCGGCGGCCGGATGATGCTGCTCGCCGATATTTCTGATTCGAGTATTCCAGGCGGCGCGTTGACCGTCGTTGCGACACACCTGGAAGCAAAAGCAAAACCATCCGAGCGCCACAAGCAACTCGAAGAGGTCCTGGACCAGATCAAAAACGTCGATCATCCGGTGGTCCTCGCGGGCGACATGAACACTTCCGGAAGCGATTCAACGCCGACGTCATTCGAACGTGAAGTGAAGAAACGGCTCGGCAGCACAAAGTTCTGGGCCACGCAGGGGATCAAGTACGCGACCGGCGTCGGTTTGATTTATGACATCACCGTTGGTCTGGTGAAAATGCAACGCACCAAGAACGATCCGACGGTGAAGAGTATTAAGTTTGTTTCGGAAAACCCGGAAGAAGGATTCTTCGATACGCTCAAAGACTTTCGTTTCCTCGACGGGAAGGTCTTCGACTTCCGCGGGTCGAAGGAACACTCGACCGGCGCGAGTGGCGAAACTCTCTCGGATTCGAATGAACGTGGCAGCAAAGGCTTTGTCAGCACGCTGGAACTGAACGGTAGGTTTAAGATCGAGCTGAAGCTCGACTGGATCTTCGTAAAGCCGTTGGAACTAACCGATCCGAACGATCGCGAGCAGTCGTACGCGTTTGCACCGCAGTTTGGACGGACGTTGAAGACGTTGAACTACAGTTTGAAAGACCGGATCTCGGATCACAATCCAATGATCGTCGATCTCTCACTAATGCAAAGCCGGCCAACAGCGACAACTGCAAAATGACTCCCTGGAGTGCGGCGGCCTGGCGCCGCTTTGTTACTCAATCTGGTGAT
>DASUPZ010000018.1:0-12968 GCA_036280855.1 Pyrinomonadaceae bacterium
AGTCCTCAGAGAGTCGTGGTCCACTTTTCAAAGTACGATAGTGCAGAATTGCCAGAGTCAACATCATTGCGTAGGTTGTCGCATAGGTTACTCCAAACGGAAAAGTAGCAATGATGATTAAAGAACCGATAGCGGGTGCAAGACGGTGTAGGGTCAGCATTGGTAATATCAACAACGACAAATCCCAAAGGTGAACGTGTGGAGCGGTGAATATTGAGACAATGATCGCGATTGAAATTGTCGCGAGGTTTAGGTTTTTGCGTTTCCACAAAATGCAAACCGAGACAATGGCTAGCAGAAAAATAGGCCATACCCAAAAGTGATTCAAGCCGGACCGGGCTAATATTCCAGTGACGTTGTACATGCCCTCCGGCCACACACCAAAGCCTTCGATCTTCGACATTAACACTGTCAGGTTTAAGATCCCTTTCAACCCCGCCGTGCCCACCAACGCAAGACTGAAGATCACCAAAATAAACCCACCTGTAAAGAATCCAAGGAATGCTTTAACTCGCGAAAATATTAGAGGGACAGCAAGTACTAATACCAACTGCGGCTTTACGACGCCCAGTGAGAGCGCGGCCCCGGCGAGAAAATCTTTATCTACTTTTAGCATCCATACAAACAACAAAACAGATAGAAGTACAAGAGCATTATCCTGGCCCATCCATAGACCAAACACGGCAGGAAAGAACAGCATCGACTGCACAGCTCGTGGAAGATCTTTTGACAAAAAATAGAGCGGAATCAGGCAAAGCACCAGAAGGAAGCTCGTGAATAGCGTCCATCGCCAGTAAGACGCTACATAATTCCAATCAGACACGGCCGCCATTGCCGGTAAAAGTATTGGCGGATGCGCAAACGGTAAACAAGGCTGAACAGGGTTCACTTGTTTTTCCACGCGACACTGATTCTCCAGGTCGTAGGGTTGTTGACCCGACTTCCAAACAAGTGCAGTAGCGTGAAACGCCGGAAAATCGGTCGTCGTCTTGTCTGCGCCATACCAAAATTGTCCGTAGATGAACAATTGAGCGGCAATGACGAGCCATGGAAATAAAGAGTGTTTCCTCATGTGAGAGTCAACTTTTGTTGACGAGTGGATGCTGGCTTTATTCAGTAACGGGCGTATCAGTGCCGGGTTTTTTGGCAAGATTGGCAGCATTCACCCGATCGCTTAGATGGCGAAGATACATCCACAATGCAAATAAAACGCCGAGCCAGGCGATTCCAATAAGACGGGACGACTCATCATCATTGATAAAATAGACGTAACCTAAAAGCCAGCCGCTTGTTGAATAGTAAACAAGCGCCGGCAAAACCCCCACGGTGGCCGCAAACGGATCCAACCAGGCCATGTAGTTTGCGCCCCACGACGGAGTAAAGGCGAGTAAGACAAAGGCGATCAGTCCGCATTGTATAAACAACGGAACTCTGCTTCGATTCATCTTCCAGGACAGATACCAAATGTAGGCAAGAAGAAGATATGTACCGATGCGCGCAATAACCCAGAACGCTGAGGATGGTCCTATCACACCGAATAAAGCTCGCGTCCAGCCCCACCGTCCCGGAAAACTTCCGTATCCTAAAACCTCCCGAATAATAACTGCGGGATCTTGCGTGATGTAGGGAAATGCTAATAGAACGCTGATCACAGTGGCGCTACCCGCGAATATTAGTCTTCCTCTGCGGGGTAAGTACAAAATAAAAGCTAAAGCGAAGACGATTGGAAGGATCTTAATACTCAGTGCGCAACCGAAGGCGAGACCCGAAAGAAGCGGTTTATTTATGAGGAACGCTGCAAGTAGCACAAAAAAAATCATCAGGGTGTCAGTCTGACCATGAAAGCCGGAGATGATTATAGTTGCAGGGGCGAGCAGGTAAACTAAGAATTTCACTGGACTAAAAAGACCCGAACGGTTCAATAATTTGTAGACCAGTAGAGCGCTTACTAAATCAAAGCATGAAGTCCATGCGCGGAAAACGAATGCAAAGTCCAAACCGATCAGATTGGACAGACCGCCAATCATGCGAAGGTAGTGAATGATAAATGGCGGATGATTAAACGGAGTGATCCTCTCGCCCGTAGGATGACTCATCAGCCCGCCGGTGTGATAAACGCAAACGCCGCATTGTTGGATGTTGTTAAGGAAGTCCCTCCATGCACTCATATCCGGCGCGCCCCGGGTTGAGTACGCCAGCCATAACTTGAGCGCAAACACCGCGAAAGCAGCAGTAATAAACCCAATGGTCCAACTGGTAGAAGTAAGGGAGGTAGGTGCAGTTGAATCTGGGGCGGCTTGACTCAAGGTGCTCCGCAATGTGCCACTAAGACTTAGGTTGGCAGACCAGGATGAACTGGTAACCGAAGAGCGTCTTTCTTAATTTAGTTATCCCCCAGTTCAAGGCGTGGAGAAAACTCAGTGGCCGTCCTTCGCTGGTGGCAGGTAGGATCAAAGGCAAGGGAATCGGCGTAACGTTTGTACTGATGACCTCGAGGCCTGAATCTCTCGCAATCTTTTTCGAAGTCTCAAGCGTGAAGAAGCGCAGGTGGCTTTCGTCCAATATCCCAACGCGGCTGTAGTTGAAACGCCCGAACAGCAGGTTCAAACGCACCCAGATGTTCGCGACATTCGGAAGCGAGATTAAAATCTTGCCACCCTTGTTCAAAAGTTTTCCGGTCTTTTGCAGAAATTCGCGTGGGTTGCGCAAATGCTCGACCACGTCTCCGAGTACGATCGCGTCATATGTTCCGAGTTCAGAGAAATCCAAACTCTCGACATCGCCAACGATCATCTTCTCGCAGTATTTTTCCGCGATCTTCGCCATCTCGGGATCTTGCTCTATTCCCGTAACCACACAGCCTCGCCTCGCCATTTCCGAACTCAAGTATCCGGTAGCAGTGCCGACTTCCAACACACGTTGCGGCCTCTCCTGATCGATCCATTCAACAATTCGGGAGTGGCTGCTATACGGATCCGTCCGCTTGTATGTGTATTGGGCCCCGTCGATGTCATACTTCGACTCGTAGGATAGTCTTGCTTTATGCATTCTGTATTTCATCGCTGACTTGATGCAGTTCAAAGCGTAAACGGTCCCGTTGACGTAGCAAATCTCATCGCCATAATACGTCGGGATAGGCCGCTCACAAATGCGCAGTCCGGCTTCGTGGAATTGAATCAGGATATCAGTATCGAAATGCCACTCATTTGAGTTTTGCTTGAACGGAATCTTTTTCAGAGCTGCACAACTGTAGAGCCTGTAGCCGGAGTGAAATTCCGAGAGCTTCATCCCGGTGATGCGGTTCTCAAGCCAGGTCAAAATCTTATTACCGGCAAACTTGTACAACGGCATGCCGCCGGCCAGCGGATCGCCGCCGTTTGCCATTCGCGAACCGAAGACCATGTCGGCTTCGTCACGCTCTAATGGAGCAAGGAGTTCCGGAAGTGCTTCCGGAGCGTACTGGCCATCCGCGTGGAGCATTACCACAATGTCCAGGTCGCGTCCGATGGCATACTCGTAACCAGCTTTTTGATTGCCACCATAACGGAGATTCTTCGCGTTACGATGAACAGTCAGTTTTTGAATTTTGTTGGCGTGCTTATATCCGATTGCCGCATAGTAAGTATTGTCCGTTGAACAATCGTCAAAAAGGAATACCTCATCAACCTTCTCCCAAACTTCCTTTGGGATTCGATCAAGAGTCCAATCGAGCTTGTTGACCGCGTTGTAAGCGATCACGAATATCCCGATCCGTTTTTTTCGTGCAATTGCTTCGGACATGAGGGACCTCACTACTTAACGCTACTGATTGGCGGCCGGCATTGCCGCTGTAAATGTTGCTTGTGCTCCGGAGCGAGTGAAGATCACTGCCTGGTGATCTTCGTAAACTTTCTGCCACTGCTGATCGCCACGAAGCAGGCTCGCAAGCGGCAGGTCGGGCGAGATCAGAACGGTGCGGATCGAGAAACGATCGAGCGACTCAAACCACTTGTCACCGCCGTCCTGTGTATTGAACGCCTCGTACATAAACTTGTCGCCATACACGTCAGCGCGTCCGTCGATGTAAACGGGATACTCGCCGTGGAGACGTCGAATGAGGTAACCACCCCAGCCGTAACGGTTGTAGATTGGACCAGGAAGTTTTTCTGAGTCGAGAAAATTGACCGCAGCCTGCGGATAGTTCTTCGCCTCGTAGGCCGGCTGGTTGCTGACGAAGTGTTTTATAAGCGCGACGTCCAGGGCGGCAGGTGCGAGTAGAAGGAGCACAGCTAATAGCACCGCCGTCCTGGGCGTCGATCCTTCAGGAGTAGTGAAAAGAGCGTCCCAACCGCGAGCGGTCAGGATTTCCCAGAGCTGTTGCGCAAAGACTGGAGCAGCAATCAGCGCGAAGATCGGCATGTGTCGAGCGGATCTCAACGCCCCGAGTCCGGTCACGAAAACGAGAAAGACTTCACTTGCACGAGCGCGTTTCGGCGAGAGTGCGAGAGCGCCGAGCAACAGGAACAGAAAGAAAGCGAGCGGCAGAAACATCGCCTTGTGAAAGTCGGGCGACGCCCACTCTTCGATGAACGCCATCATCGACGGTGAACGGAGCGTTTCGAGTGGATAAGAAAACATTCGAAAGCCGTTCGGGTTCAGCGGCACCATCGCGGTACACGCCAGCAGGATCAAACCCAAACGAGGTATGAGGTTCCACTTCTGATCTATCGCGAAACTGATCGCATAAAGCACGATCAATCCAAGCCCGAGCGCATAGCCCGCGTGGAAGTTCACCCATAGCAGCATCAACGGCACCATCCAGTACAGACGCCGGGCACGACCGTCACTCGCGTACTGAGTCAGGAGTGTGATGAAGATGCTGGCCAGCAGCAGGGTGATCATCTGCGGGCGAATGCCGAAGAGCGGCGCTGAAGCGACTGCGGCGAGAAGAACCGCAATCGCCGCGACGTAAGGCTTACCCGCGCAACGACGATAGACGAGGTAAAAGGCAAGAGAGACAAGTCCGGAAAATACGATGAGAAGGCCGGCCCAACCCGTGAAATTGAACGTTAAATAGATCAGGATTTCCGAGAGCCATTCATGAGTTACCCATTCCGAGCCGGCTTTAGTGAACGAGTAAATATCAGTTTGCGGAATCGCGCGAGAGGTAACGATGTCCTGCCCGGTTTGCAGGTGCCACCAGAGATCGGGATCGATGAACGCACCCTGCCGCACGGCCAGGGCGAAGAGCATTAGAAAGAACGCCAGTGGAAATACCCGGCGAAAAGTGAGTTTGATTTTCATCGACTAAAGTAGGTTCAGAGTTCAAGCTTTAGCTTGCTTCCTGAAAGAACAACCTAAAGGTTGAACTCTGAACGGAAATCTTAAGTGCGGCTGCGGCGCTTCATTACAAAATAGCCGGCGCCAATCACTATCACGACGATGGCTACCACGGTCACGACGTCAAATTGCATCGGATTGCTCCCCTCCTATTGAAGATGTACATCCGTATGTTTAGTAAAAAGACGTAGTCCCAACCTAATTCCTGACCCCGAGCCGCGGAAAAGCAGTCTGCGTCGAAGTGCTGTTCTGTTTCGCCTTCAGCGATTCGGCGAAGTGGTAAATCACGCGGTCTTTCACCGGAACGAGCCCGGTCACTTCAGTGTCGCTGGAGATCACCGCTGAAAACTCCTTGTTGCCTCGAACAACGGCGTCGTCGCCTTTTTTGAGGCCCCAGACAATCGCTACCGGAGCTGTGTAAGGAAAGACCAGCGCCGACGTTGCAGCCGCACCCACCGCGAGCACACCCGAACGATTTTCACCATCGGTAGCCGCTGTTAACTGGACGGGCACGCGCGTGCCGTCGATCGCGACGATCTGTTCCATCTCAAACGTCAGCGCGCCGCCTCGACCCCACATGCCCGCCTTTTTGAGCCGGACGATCTTCGCACGCGCAATTGTTCCGCGCGGTATTGCAAGTACGCCGTTGATAAAGATGGGGCTCACCACCGAGAACGCAATCGTACCGTTGAGCTTGAAGTCTTTCGACGACACGGGATAGAGCGTCTCGACCGTGACCGGCAATCCTTTGGGCATTGTGACCTTCGAGATTTGGATTGGCGGGGTTGCGTTTGTGCCATTCGCTTCCGGCAGGTTTGGTGGACCATTCGGAACAATTGACATGACGTGCACAACGTTCTCCGGCACACCACGTCGCTTCAAGTCGTCCAGCACCGGCGGGAAGATATCGAAGTTGCACGACGACGTCAGGATGTTTGCAATGATGAGGTGTGAGTTCATCCCCGTGCGGACCATTTGCAGGATGTCGCCGTTCCGGAGGATTCGTGCCGGGCGAGGTTGGGCTTTAGGCGCCTGGGCAAATGTTTCGACGGCACTGCCGGGGAGCAGCAGAAGGACGGCGATCGTGAACCAGTGTTTCCAATTCATAAGCGGACTCCTGGCTGTGGACAGACTCGGGGGAGATAAATCTTCGCAAGCAATGTGCCGTCATTTTTGGGCGGAAATCAGCAGATTGGGCGACTGAGAGGTGGGCGCTCAAACACAACTGCTCGCCAGCGAGCACTTTTCCGCCCTTAAAAACACAAAGAGCACAAATGATGCTGTGTCATCTGTGCTTTCTGTGACTTAGCGGCTCGGGGCTGCTTAATGACTTGAACGTAGCTGGTGACCGTCGAGATCCTCTTCCGAAAGGAACCTGACCGCCATTACGCCATACTGCTTTAGTCGTCGATAAAGTTTGCTGCGATCGATACCCAGCGCGGCTGCCGCGCGCACCTGGTTTCCACCAAACTGCTGTAGCACCGAAAGGATGTAGCGCCTTTCGATCTCGGCAAGGGGCACGGTGTCGTTCATGTAGGCCTGGAGAACCTGCCTGAAGTCATCAGGCGTCGGCTGCGGGACGGCAGTCAGAATCTCGGGCGGTAGATCGGCTGTTCCGAGCTCGTCGTCGATTCCGATCGCGAGTGCATACTCGATCGTGTTTTCGAGTTCGCGAACATTGCCCGGCCACGGGTAATCGCATAACGCGCGCATCGCTTCCGCTGTGAACTTCCTGAGTGGCTGACCATTTCTCTCCGACTTCATACGCAGGAAATAGTCGACCAGCAGTCTAACGTCCTCACCACGCGTGCAGAGTTCGGGAACGTGCAAAGGAAGAACGCGCAAACGGTAATACAGGTCGGGACGGAAACGTCCTTCAGCGACTGCCTGCGCGAGATCGCAGTTGGTGGCGGAGATGATGCGTACGTCGATCGCGATGTTTGCGCGAGCGCCGATGCGACGAACAGTGCGTTCCTGCAAAACGCGCAGGAGCTTCGCCTGCGCTGAAAGATTCAGCGCATCGACTTCGTCGAGAAACAGTGTGCCGCCGGAAGCTTTTTCAAATAGACCGCTGCGGTTCTCGTGAGCGCCGGTAAAAGTACCGCGCTGGTGACCGAAGAGTTCGGCTTCGATAAGTGTTTCGGGGATTGCAGAGCAGTTAAGATCGACGAATGCGGCTTCACGTCTGGGACTCAAATCGTGAATCGCGCGAGCCGCCAGCTCTTTGCCTGTTCCTGTTGCGCCAGTGATTAGCACTGAAGCATCGGTCGGGGCGACACGTTCGATCACCGAGAAGAGTTTCTTCATCACCGGCGACTCACCGATGAGTGTTGGAGTCTTAAACCCGCTTGTTCTGGAACCTTCCTGTTTGTCGTGAGCTACCGCGCTCGACCTTGCGTGATTGCTCTTTTGGCTCGGCCAGCCATCGATAACCGTGGGAGTTGCTAGGGGCATCAATCAACTAACTCCTAAGGGAAAAAATTCAATTGCCGCTTGCGTGAGGCTCCACGGGGTTCAATCTTTGGAGCGCTCTATTCGAAACCGAAATAACAAAACGCCTAAACGAATTGAGGTTCCGAATTACTTGAAACGGCGTCTCAAACAACCAACGGTGGATCTGACTCTCGAATAGTCCACACCACTGCAAGGCGGGGTAGCCTCCGAGTTTGTTTTTTTATTTTTTGAAGACGACCTGACGAGACCTTTAGGTTTTGGGTAAAGCTAGATGTTGCTAACTCGTCGCCAGTCGTTGTTGTACCTAGACACTTGAATCCGTGGTCCCTCTCGCAACTAGAGGGCCATCACCAACGCTGGTCCACTTTCCTCGAAATTCTTTGAAAGATGGGCGACAAAAGTTGTTGTTCACTGCGGTATTGTCCAGTCTTTGGACGCTCATTCTAGAATCTGGATCGTTCAGAGTTCAACCTTTAGGTTGCTCTTGCTGGAAATAGGACAAGCTAAAGCTTGAACTCTGAACGCGGGACATAAATGGGTTTCTACTTATAGTGACTGGAACACAGTCGATATTACATGTTTATTTCTGCTGTTACGGAAAATGAGGCGACACTATGCGGGGGTTCGAGGCGGGTGTCTGCGCGCAACCGCACATTACAAATTAATTTTTTATTTCTAATAAACCAGAGACACGATGTTACTGATCAGACTTTATATTTCGGCGTTAACGGTGCTGTTCCTTTTTGCCGTGATCGCCATGCGCGGTCTGGGACTTCTTGAAGCAGTAGTCATCACCTGCGCTGTTCTTTATCTGATCCTCGATGTGCGAACTGATTTGCAGTCGTCGAAAAACGAGTTACGAATTCTGAAGGAATTAGAACAGCGACTTTCTCCGTTTCTCCGCTGAGTCTTCAACATGAATCTTGTCATCATCAACGCTGTTGTGAGTTTTGTCGCCGCACTAGTGCTTCACGAACTGGGGCATTATTTCGCAGCACGCATGTGTGCAGTGCCGATCAAGCAGGCGGGTTTCGGCTGGGGTCCGAAGCTTTACGGTGTTCGTGTTAGCAAGGTTGATTGCCAGGTTCGACTGCTTCCAGTCGGCGCATACGTGCAGATGGACATGGTCGCGTTGCAGCGACGACCGCTCGTGCAGCAGTTGTTTGTGCTGGGCGCGGGTATCGGAGTGAATCTTCTGCTTTGCGCGCTGACCTGGGGATCGTTGTTCAGTGCACTCAATCTCGCGCTTGCGATCGGAAACCTGATCCCGTTTTACCAGCTCGACGGATGGAAAAGCGGCATGGTGATCGTGCGGAGTATGTTTGGACGGCCGAGCCCGCTCGTCGAATGGATCCTTACGCTTGGTGGGGGAGCGATCGCGCTTGCGGTTTTGATCCGCGCGTTTCTGAATTTCTAAGATATAGGTCATATAGGTCCTATAGGACCTATTGGTGAACGATGACTACACCTTACTGGCAACTCGATAATCGTCGCCTTGCACGCGCATACGTGGCGCTTGCGTTCGCGCAGGATGTGGCGAAAGGCTACGTCAAGGACAACGCTTCAGCGCACCCGATACTTTCTGCTTTGGAAATGTCTGCGAAGTTGTTGGAAGAGATCCTGGAAGACGTACTGCCTGAAGAGGAACTAACAGAGCCACAGATTACGCAGATCATGTGATGATCTGCGTAATCCGTGTGCATCCGAGGCTTACATGCCCATGCCGCTCATGCCGCCCATACCGCCCGGCATTGCGGGACTGCCTTTTTCATCATCCGGAAGTTCAGAGACCATCGCTTCGGTCGTCAGCATCAAGCCGGCGATTGAAGCCGCGTTCTGAAGCGCAGTGCGCGTGACCTTCGCAGGGTCAATCACGCCGGCCTTCACGAGGTCTTCAAACGTTTCCGTCGCTGCATTGAAGCCGATGTTCTCATTCTTCTCAGAACGAACTCGCTCGACAACCACCGCACCTTCTTTACCGGCGTTCTGCACGATCTGGCGCAGTGGCTCTTCCAACGCACGGCGAACGATGTTGACGCCAATCTGCTCGTCGGGATCGCCCTGACCGTCTGCGTTGATCTGGAATTTCTCGAGCGCCCTGGCCGCACGAACGAGCGCGACGCCGCCACCCGGAACGATTCCTTCTTCGACGGCAGCGCGGGTCGCATGCATCGCATCCTCAACGCGCGCCTTCTTCTCTTTCATTTCGGTTTCAGTAGCAGCACCGACTTTGATCACTGCCACGCCACCGACGAGCTTGGCGAGCCGCTCCTGAAGTTTCTCGCGGTCGTAGTCGGAAGTCGTGTCGTCGATCTGCGCGCGCAGGGTCTTGACGCGACCTTCGATGTCCGACTGTTTGCCGACGCCTTCCACGATCGTCGTGTTGTCTTTGTCGATCGTGATTTTCTTGGCGCGGCCGAGATCTTCGAGCTTGACGTTCTCGAGTTTGATACCGAGATCTTCGCTGATCACTTTGCCGCCCGTGAGAATCGCGATGTCTTCGAGCATTGCCTTGCGACGATCGCCAAATCCAGGGGCTTTCACGGCCGCGATGTTGAGCGTGCCGCGCAGCTTGTTAACAACGAGAGTCGCGAGGGCTTCGCCTTCGACGTCTTCCGCGATGATTAGCATCGGCTTGCCAAGCTTCGCCACCTGCTCGAGCAACGGCAGCAGATCTTTCATCGAGCTGATCTTCTTCTCGTTGATGAGGATCAGCGGATTGTCGAGCACTGCTTCCATGCGCTCCGGATCAGTTACGAAGTAGGGGCTCAGGTAACCGCGGTCGAACTGCATACCTTCGACAACCTCGAGCGAAGTGTCCATCGTCTTCGACTCTTCGACGGTGATCACGCCGTCTTTACCAACCTTGTTCATTGCTTCTGCGATGATGTTGCCGATTGTCTGGTCGCCGTTTGCTGAAACGGTTCCGACCTGCGCAATCGCGTCGCCCTTCACCGGCTTTGCCAGTTTCTGAATGGCGGCGGTTGCGTGTTCGACGGCCTTGTCGATGCCGCGCTTGAGAGCCATCGGGTTTGCGCCCGCGGCAACAGTCTTCACGCCTTCGCGGAAAATTGCCTGCGCCAGGACGGTAGCCGTGGTGGTTCCGTCGCCGGCAACGTCAGAAGTTTTCGAAGCAACTTCGCGGACCATCTGCGCGCCCATGTTCTCGAGCGCATCTTTCAACTCGATCTCTTTTGCGACGGTAACGCCGTCTTTGGTGATTGTGGGTGAACCAAATTTCTTGTCGATAACAACGTTCCGGCCTTTGGGGCCGAGGGTAATCTTCACGGCGTCGGCGAGCTGGTTAATGCCACGTAAAATCGCCGCCCGCGAGTCCTCACCATGAATAACTTGCTTTGCCATTTCTTCTTCTTCTCCTGCTTAAAGTTGAAACTATTTGCTCTTCTTTGCGCCACCGCCGCTGGCTGCGCCGGCACGTTCGAGGATTCCGAGAATCTCGTCCTCGCGCATGATGAGAAGCTCTTCGCCGTCAATCTTGATCTCAGAGCCGCTGTATTTTCCGAACAGAACGCGATCGCCCTGTTTCACGTCGAGGGGCTGGCGGGTGCCGTCTTCTTTGTATTTACCCTCACCGACCGCGACGACCTCGCCCTCCTGTGGTTTTTCCTTGGCAGTGTCGGGAATGATGATGCCGCCCCGCACCTGCTCGCCCTCTTCGATACGCTTCACAATGACGCGATCGTGAAGAGGCCTGATGTTCGTTGCCATGACCTTGGTCTCCTTTCGATTCTGCGAAAACTTGATAATTGGATTATTAGAACTGCGAAAATCCTAGCACTCCTCTTGTGAGAGTGCTAAGAATAGAGCCGCGGATGGGGAGTTGTCAACCGCGAATTAACGCGGATAAGCGCGGATTTTGTGGCGCTTGGTGCCGTTGTGAGATTTTTCCCTGCCGTTGTAGCTGGCGACGCGCTTGGCGAGCGTGTTGCGGTGGATGCCGAGCACGACAGCGGTGTTCGAGAGGTGTTGTTTATGGCGTGCGAGCGCCTTCTTTATATAGAGCTTTTCGAATTCGCAGATCGCCTCGTCGAGCAGGATATGGCCGTCAAGCATCTCGTCGATCAGGCTTTCGAGTCGGGTATGAATCAAAGCTCTTTTCCGGTCAATAGTCTGTAAGCTTCGAGGTATCGAGCAGTCGTCGCTGCTGCGATCTCGCGTGGAATCTCGGGTGCGGGTGGTTTCTTGTCCCAGTCGAGAGTCTCGAGATAGTCGCGCACGAACTGTTTGTCGAATGAAGGTTGCGAACGCCCGGGCTCGTATTCATCAGCAGGCCAGAATCGTGAGGAATCAGGTGTCAGCACTTCGTCAACCAGCAGCAGCTCGCCGTTCTTGTCGAGTCCAAATTCAAACTTCGTGTCGGCGATGATGATCCCACGCTGCCGCGCGTACTCTTCCGCTTCAGAGTAGAGACGCAACGACGTGTCGCGAAGCAGTGCCGTCTTCTCTTCGCCGATGATCTCTCTTACCTGATCTTCGGTGATGTTTTCGTCGTGACCTGTTTCAGCCTTGGTTGAAGGCGTGAAGATCGCCTTCGGTAGTTTGGCTGACTCAGGCAGACCTTCAGGAAGTTTGTGACCACACACGGAACCGGTTCGCAAATAATCTTTCCAACCCGAGCCGACGAGGTAACCGCGCACGACACACTCGACTGGAAAAACTTCCGCACGCTTCACGAGCATCGATCGGCCGCGAAGCGTTTGCGCGTGACGTTGCACTGCAGGCGGCATCGCGTCGACGTTGGTTTCGATCAGGTGATTGGCGACAACGTCTTTTAGTTGTTCAAACCAGAATTCGGAGAGTGCGGTGAGCACTTCGCCTTTACGTTCGATCGGCGTCGGCAGTATGCAATCGAAAGCGGAGATGCGATCGGTGGCGACGATCAACAGGCTTTCATCGTCGACGGCGTAGACGTCGCGAACTTTACCGCGACGAACGAGATTCAGATCAGAGAGCGATGTTTGAAGAATAGTGGCAGCACTCATTTGGTATTTGGCTGCCTGAAGCAGCGATGATTTCAGTTTTTGTTAAGAGGATCGGATTGTGCTCGCGCAAAAAAACTTTGTCAAGAAAGGTAGTGATTTAAGTAGGACGCCTCCTTGGAGTGCGGCGACTTGTCGCCGCTTTGGTCCCGCGTGGAGTGTGAATTCGGTGGTGGGACCAAAGCGCCGACAAGT
>DASUPZ010000019.1:0-7010 GCA_036280855.1 Pyrinomonadaceae bacterium
CGTGTCTGTTAACGAGGATGTCGGAGATCGTCGGATCTTTGAGCAACGGCTCGAGTGGTCCAAGTCCGAAGAGCTCGTGCTGGACGTCGCTGACCAGGCGTTCGCGTTCGGAAACGGAAAGCGGCATGGCTTCCTGCGCCAACACGCTCTCGGCCAAACGCGAAACTTCCGCATGGACCTGTTCCGGAGTCAGAGCCGACAGCTTCGTCAGATCCATCCGGTTGATCAACGTCCGGTGCAGACGCGACTTCATTTCCTGGAACGACTGTTGGCCGGTGCCATCACCCACGCTGCCGGGCGCGCCGTTGTTGCCGATTAATCTTTCACGTAGTGCCATAGTGTTCGCTCACGTGCGGGGCTTGCCGCGTCGTTAGACCTAATCCATTGAGGTTTGAAGTTTGAAATTCGGTTGGGCCGACTGCTTCTTCAATAATGAGGCCCAGAATGGCTTGCGTTGTTTCGACTGGTCGATCGGCGCGACTCCCAAAGACATCTGCTCCGCGATGCGACGAATTTCGAGTGCGATCTTTGAAGTGGGCTCAGCCTGGACGAGCGGCGTGCCGAGGTTGATCGACCCGACCGCCGTCTGGTAGTCGCTGGGTACGAAACCCACGACTGGCTCGCCCAAAAACTTTTCTACCTGGCGCAGATCGAGATCGATCTGCTTGCTCCAGCGATTAACTACAATCTTCACTTTCTTGCGCGGATAGCCGAGACGATCGAAGATCTCAAGCGCTCTCTGCGTACTGCGAATCGCAGGAATATCGAGCGTCAGTATCAGGACGATCTCGTCCGACTGATCGAGTGCGGCGAGCGTGATTGAGTCGAATGTGTGTTGCGGATCGAGCACGACATAGTCGTAGTGCTCGCGAAGTCTCTGAAGCACTTCAAACACGTGCTGCGGTTCGATTTCGTCGGCGTGGTCAGCTTCTCGCGGAGCTGCCAGCAACGACAGGTTGGTCGAGTGTGGCGTTACGAGACTGTTTATAAGTTGTTCGTCGAGACGCTGGCGTTTTTCAACCATGTCGGCAATCGAATACTTCACGTCCAAGCCGAGGAACAACGGCAGGTCACCCGCCTGGAGATTGAGATCGACGAGAACTGTTTTCGAAGCTGTAGCTGCCGCGAGGTTTGTAGCGATAAAGGAAGTGCCGCATCCGCCTTTGCTCGAAAAGACAGCAACCATGCGGCCTTTCTTCGTCGGCGTCTCGACCTGTTTGCTAAAGATTTCGGCAGCGCGATCGAGGACGGTGCGCAGTTCTTCGGCGCTAATGGGAATGCGCAAAAACTCACGCGCACCAGCACGCAGGCTCCTCAGAATCAAATCGGGCGAAGCGTCCTGCGCGGCTGAAATAAGGGCGGTGTTCGGACACTCGGCGTTCAGGCGTTCAATAAATCTGACGGCGTGTTCTGCATTTGGACCAAGCGCGATGATTGCCGCTTGTGGTTTGAGGCGAACGATCTCTTCGTAAAGCTGATCGGCATCGTTACCGCCGGCGAGGAGTTTGACTCGTTGTTCGGCAGAGAGGGCCCTGCGAATGTCTTTGAAGTTATCGAGTCCGGTGCTTAAAACTACAACTGAGATTGGTTCGGTCATCTGTTCCTCGTTATTCTTTTTTTTCGACCCACTGCCGGCGGCTGTCTGCTGAATTGAACTTATGGACAGAGTGCCTGGGGGTTACGGTAGGACCATCGCGATGCAAGGACGGTTTAGTCCGGAGCGATGTTCAAAAGGCTGGCGTAATACGGGAGCCGCCCGGCAGTGGATTCGAAACTTGAGATTGGCATTCCTTTGCAGTCCTGACCTCCTGTGATTGAGACAGCGCACTACATATCGTCTGGAACAAAACCGACGCTTTCACCTGTCAGCGTCGTGGTGTAGCTGGGCATTGTGATAGTCGTGCCCACGATCGGAATGACAAACTGGAACTGGTAATTGGTAACGCTGACTGAGACCGTCCCTGTGTTCAATCCGAAACTCGAGTAGGTAACCTGGACGTTGGTAGGGGTCAGGTTCGGGACGGTCGGCTGACTTCCACCTGCGGGGTCCCCAAAGACGACCACATTCTTCACCTGGTCGACGTTACCGGCTGAATTAAGCACGGCATAACGCGCACCTCGCCGCGCTGCGTCTGAAAGAGCGTTGTGTACCCAGATGGCCCGTCCAAATTCAATCACCGCAAACATAGCGATCATAAAAACCATCACGGCGATCGAATACTCAACCAGCGTTGCGCCGCGCTCATTCGAATGGAACACTTTGCTTTGCTTCATATTTTTACCCTTACTAAATTGGGGGCGGTTGAGTTAACAGATAACGCATCGTCACGCTGGGCTTTACCTCGACAGTCATCGAAAGCCCCACAGACTTGGTTAATGCTCCCAGATCGAAAATCGGTTGATGCTGGTAGCCAACGATCGAAACCTTCACTCGCTGCGGTAACACCGGCACACCGCCTTCGCGAGTAATCACAACGTGCGACGTTGTAAGACCCGTTAGGAGTGGTGAGCCGGAGCCGGCGGGATTTCCAAAAACGACGATGTTTCTGGCAGCCGCATCCTCATTTGGTACAACCGGAGCTGTAGCCAGGTATCGACTACCAGCGCGAGCGGCTTTCGCCAACGTCGTGTACTCGTAGAAATAGCGTCCAAACTCCGCGGTCGCTCCAAACATGATCAGGAAGATCGGTATTACAATCGTTACTTCAACCAACTGAAGACCACTCTCATCCCTGCGGAAACGCTGCAAGTCGAACAATCGTCTCCACCGGCGGCGGTTCCGAATTCTTCTAATTCTTGCGTGCATGGTTTTCACCTACTTGTAGAGAACTGGCACAGCCAGGTTGTCGTTTGTGGCACCGGCTCCGGGCATAAAGGTGCTGTTGCCGGCAAACGCCGTATCGGTAATGTACTCGGCCTTCAGCTCGCCACCGCTACCACCGCCAACGGACGTTTGCAGGAAGAAGACTCCGAACCTCGTGACGGTGACTATGTCACGACCTTCTCCCGGAGGCGCGGCGGCGATTGGTATGAAAACCACTCGACGACCAGCAACACCTGGGTTTGACGGCGGTTTGACGGTAGTTCGATCGCGATACGCTGCGTAGCGAATGTCCTCTGCGATATTTGTATCGGGTGGCGAAGTTGCAGGGTCCAGCCCGGCGGCATATATATCAAACCGCGTATTGATTCCCTGTCGAACCGCACCCGCGGTAACACCGGGTTTCGTTTCAACTTCAGTACCAACCGAGATACACCAGTTCACTCCGTTTGCCATTCCCTCTCGATCGCCGCTACCGCCCGACTGAACCGGAGCAAGCAGTTGATAGTTTCCAGGCGAAATGTGATCACCCGACTCTAAGCGGAAGGTGTAGGTTCTACCCTCCGTGATCGGATCATCCGGCTTGTCGAGTATGAACGCCGGCAACCACGGACAAATGACATTGAGTGGAACCGAATAACCGGCCGTCGCTGTCGCCGACATGTCGCGGCTGCTGCCCAACACAAACGAAGCGAAGGAAATGCCAACTGATTCTGTAGGTGTAGTAACTCGAACAAAACGGATGTTAGTGGGCGACCCGGCAGCTGAGCCTTCACTCATGTATGGACCGTTGAGATTGACTGCAAACTCCACGTTCGCTCGGGGGAAATTCACACCCGTCTTGTTGAAGTTGTGGTTATTCATCACAGCTACTGCACGGTCGGCAGCGTCGGTAACTCCCGCCGGGCCTCCGTTCAGTCCGGATACTCCGGCGAGGGCCGCAGCATCAGCCGCGTTCTGTAGTTCTGCTTTCGACAAGTACAACCTGCTGATGTCGATGCCCAGTCCGACCGCCATCAGCACTGCCAACATCCCGATTGCCGACGTTGCCAGGACTGAGCCTCGTTCTCTTTTTCTCTTCCCTGCTTGATCTGCTGCTACCTTCTTCATGTTTTCCCCCTCTGCGTTCGAAAGAAGATCGGCTCGAGAAAAGAGGAGAATTACCAGGGCCTAACGTTGTTTGGATCGGAATCCATCACGACTGCTTTGGCGACTGGCAGGGCGGTTTCATTCGTACGAACACTACCGACGACGCCGGTTTTGGTATTGGTGTCAACAGCCTTCGTCTTCGGTTCTTCAACCTTCGACGGCGCTGCTACTGGAGTTTGTTCGTTCTGTCCGGAGACCTTGTAACCACTCTGGCCCGACACGCCCTCACCCTTCGGCTCGAGGCCTAACGGTGAGCTGCCCTTCAGACCATCGATGCCACGCATGTTCGGCAGATCGTCCGGAGTGACTGGCTTAACCATGTGTGCGGTGACGAAGAACATTAGCTCGGTCTCTTTCTTCTCGAATGACTTCGATTTGAAGAGCGCACCGATCACGGGGATATCGCTGACGATCGGAATTCTCGACAACGTCTTGGTTTCGGTGTTATCGAGCAGGCCGGCGAGTGCAAACGACTGACCATCACGCAACTCAACGCCAGTCTTGGCGCGACGAGTGCGCAATGCGGGAACGACGAAACCGTTGAAGCGGATGCCGTTGGTAAAGTCGATCGTGGAAACTTCCGGTTCGAGTTCGAGACGGATGTGGTCTTCGTCGATGATCGTCGGTTTGAAGTTGAGGCGGATGCCATATTCTTTCCACACGATCGTGATCGCGCCATTGCTGCCACTCAGGTTCTGAATCACCGGAACGGGGAACTCACCACCCGCCAGGAAGCTGGCCTGCTGGCCGTTCATCGCGATCAGGTTTGGTTCCGCCAACTCGCGGAACGCACCTTCAGTGCGCAGCATCTTCAGCATGGCAAAAGTGTTGATGCTGCGGTTGAAAAGCAGCACGTTAAGAGCTGGTTGCAGGAGGGCGGTGGCACTGCCAATCGACGAGTCGCCGATGGTGCTTGGACCACCACCGCTGTTGGCGTAACCGCCGGTGGCGCCATTCGTTAAAAACGAAGTGCCGTAGTCGCGCAACTTGTTGCGATTGACTTCGGCAACACGAACTTCGAGCTGCACCTGCAGCGCGTTCGAAGTCGGCGAGCTCAGCATGTTCACAACTTTGAAATTCGCGGCTTCGATAACGCTCTGGACCTGGGCCGCGGTTGTAGCACTCGAAACAGTGCCGGAGATAACGACGGATCCATTTGCCTGGCTAAGGCGAATGTCGTCTTTGGGAAACAACGCGCGGATCTGGGAGTCGATCAGTGAAAGATTGGCGCGGACGAAAACGTCAAACACCAAAAACTGACCGCCGGTCTGTTCCCATGCGATGAAGTTGACCTGACCGAACGCTTTTCCATTGACGAGCACCTGGTCTGGCGTGACGAGCACGGCTTCGGCGATCTCTGGGTTCGACACCGAAAAGCGTCCGACCGGGCGATCGAAATTGATCACGCGCGACTGGCCCACCAGAACGTTGACGGCTATAGAGTCTTTGTTCTGGCCGAAAGACGCCTTGTAGGAATTTTCCTGCGCGTACGCGACGGAATTGGCAAAGATAGTAATCAGGGACGCGAGTAATAAACCTACTCTGCGTGAAATTCGGGAACGGCTCTGCATGATCTTTATGCTCCTTTGTTTCTAGCGATCGTCAATGCGATCAACTTCGAAATGAATCGTTAAGTGAAAAGTGATCTATGGAAACTCGACGCTGCGCTTCTTGGCGCCTTCGATCATTTCCACTTGCGTGCGCGGAGTAGGTTGAGGAGCTGGGGCGGTTACTGCTGCCGGCTTCGGAGCCGGTGCTGATTTGCGTACTGGTCTGGCGTCGGTCTTCGGCTGCTCACTCTTCAGTGAACCTGGCTCGGGAACCGGATTGGCGGTGTCGCCACCTAAAAGGTTGCGCTTGTTGACGCCCTTGGTTTGCTCGTCGCCCTGGTCGATCTGGTTCCGCATGACCAGTTGCAACTTGCCTTCGCTTGAAGCGAGCGCGAGTTTCTCTGCCTGTTCGGGAAGGACCTGCAGGGTAACGGCCTTCACCGTATTCGCTTCGCGTTCGTTTTCCGGCTTGTCGATATTCTGACCGTTGGCCAGGACCTTGATGTTCTGCAAAACGATCTTTGAAATGGGATCCTGCATGCCCGAACCTTCGCGCGGATCGATCGTGACAACTACGTCAACGAGGGTGCCCGGCATAATGAATCCGGAGATGCCAGCGGCGTCGTCGACCTTGACGGTCATCGCGCGATAGCCTTCGGGAATCACGGCGGCAAGACCCGCTGAAGTTCCTTCGGGCGCGAGGCGTGCTTCGGTGATTGGTTCGCGCGCGGCGATGTTCACGACGGCTACGCGGCCGGCCAGTTTTTCAGGAGAGTCAAACGCTCCATCCGGAGTCGAGTCCTTGGGAAACTGGACCACCATGATCTGCTCGGGAATGATCTTGCTTCCAAGCGGGATCGCCACCTTCGCCACGGCAATCTTGTTCAGATTGTTCTGGTAGGCCTGCGCGCTCGATAAGTATTTGCTGACTGAAACGGCAGCGAGCACTCCAAAAATCAGCGCCCCTACCAGAACTATGAAGAAACGTTTGTTTCGCATGGGATTCAACTCTCCGTTTGTGCCAGGGCAGGGCCTGGTTGATAGCCGCTGTTAAGCGCGAAAGATCGCAGTTGCGATGATGGTGCCAACCGTGATTGCCACACCGTATGGAATGGTGAGACGACGATCGGCAGGAACAGTGAATTTAGGCATTTGCCAACCCGGCAACAGGCCCACGAGAATCTGCAGGACGCGATGCATCGTCGTCGTGAAGACTCCCGAGCGCACGGTTGAAATCAGGGCCAGCACACCGCCGGTTAGAACGACAACTACAAAAGTCGGGAGAACAAGTTGAGCGCCGATCACTGAACCGATGGCGGCGAAAAGCTTGACATCGCCCGCGCCCATTGCTCCGAACACGTGCAACATGAACATCAGGATAAAGGCGAGCACGCACCCGCCGAGGCTGTTCAGTCCACCGTTGAGACCACCCATGGCGATGTTCAACGTGAGACCGCTGATCAGCGTGGCAAGCACGAATGCATTAGGAA